>JAIRMP010000072.1 GCA_031258615.1 Spirochaetaceae bacterium
GTTTTGCCGACACGTCGGGAGGTTTGCGAAAACAGTGGGGAAATTGCGCCCTCCTTCTTATTAAGAGAAAATCACTGTTTCGGTAAATGGCAAGGGTGACTCGTAACCCGCCTGCCTGCGGCGCAAACTCCTACCTACTCGTAAAGCCGCTCACAAGGACGACTCGTAACCAGTTCCCTTTCACGCTCAGCGAATAACAAGGATGACTCCTCAGCTATTGGCGTACGTTTGGTGCAGGCGTGCAAGCCTGCGGCTTGCATAGGAGTTTGCTACGCAACCGCTACGCGGTTGTCTCCACAAACTCCTACCGTTGTTGTGGGGGCGGGGCGAGGTGGCCCAACCCGCTTGCTTTCACGCTCAGCGAATGACAAGGATGACTCCTAAGCTATTGGCGTATGTTTGGTGCAGGCGTGCAAGCCTGCGGCTTGCATAGGAGTTTGCTACGCAACCGCTACGCGGTTGTCTCCGCAAACTCCTACCGTTGTTGTGGGGGCGGGGCGAGGTGGCCCAACCCGCTTGCTTTCACGCTCAGCGAATGACAAGGACGACTCGTAACCAGTTCTCTTTCACGCTCAGCGAATGACAAGGACGACTCCTAAGCTACTGGCGTACGTTTGGTGCAGGCTGGCCTGCCCTGCCTTGAAAAAGAAGGGGGCATGGATTAGGCTTGCGTTATGGGGGGAGGGGACACTTTACGGGAAAGAATGCCCTTTTTGGGCAAAGGCAATGGAGGAAGCCCGCTGACGGGCACTGGGCGTATGAAAAACTATGCGCGGTTTTTGATTTTTTTTGGTTTATGCTTCCTGATTCTGTTTATAACCGCCGTCGGCATTGTCTTTCTGCACGTCCGGATAAACGCGGTGGGTCATGTACCGGTAAAAATCGGCATACAGCTTGACGAAATCCTTAAATCGAGCCGTTGGGCGCTGCCGTTTGCGCTGTACCTTGCCATAGTTTTTTCAATAAACGAGGGCCGCAGGCACAGGGTGGCCTGGCCGCTCATCTTTACCGGCGCGGTCGTCCTTGCCAGCGTATTTACGTTTGGCGTCTCGAAGGGACTAAGCAACGCCGGCGCAATGCAGTCGCCGCCGCTGGCTACAAACCATATCACGCTTGGCAGACAGGGGTTGATACTTTCAAGCCCCGGCACCGTGATAACCCTGCTCGACCGCCCGTCAAACCCAAACGGCAGCCGGGTAGTCGCCGTCAGGGACAGGGAACTGATATACCAGAAAACGCCGGTAGGGGCGGACGGCAAAATCATCAGCCTGCCGCCGATCCCGTTCCAGGACACAAGCGCCTGGCTTTCTACCCTGATCTTAAACGATCTTTCAAGCAGCGGACGCTTCATCGCCTCCCGCTTCAACGAAGGGCTAGTCCCCTATTTCGCATGGACGCTTGCCCTGATAGCGCTGCTGGTATCGCTGGGCCTTGTGTTCGAACTTACCCACTGGCCGCTGGCAAACGTTTTCTTGGGGCTGCTGTTATTCCGCGGCGTACTGGCGTTTGAAGTTTTTTTGAACTCGGACGAAATAATGGAATACCTGCGCGAATTTACACGCGGCGCCGTACCGGACGCGCTGATCACGCCGATCATATTCTCGGCAATCTCCGTCCTTATCCTCGTCTACAGCTTTCTGTTATTTCTGTCCCGCTTTACCGGCGGAGCGGACGCGAAACGGAGTTCACTTTTGAAGTCCGCCGCGTCATACACACCTCCCGTCAAGTAAGGCTGATAGGCGGCTTTTAATCGTGAGGATTTCCGTGTGGTCTGAAAATAGCGCTATCGTGTGTTCGCAGTAAGCGGAGGCTGGCGTGGGAATGGAGCACAAACCGCAAAGCGGTACGAAGGAGCCGGAGGCCGAGGGGATTGCCGGCGGCGAAGCGCATATAGTAACGCCGTTATGCGCAGTTTTTCTGCTTTTCAATTTATTCGCAAAGTCTGGTTTAATACCCCGCCGCAAATTTTATTTACGCGCAAACTCTGTTTGCGCGCAAACTCTGTTTGCGCGCTTGCTGCGCGGAGGCTCATTGCCTTTTGCACCGGGGTATGTAGTAAAAAAAGCGATGAACCGTAAGCCGGATTCTGTTCCTTTCCGTTGAGGAAAGGCGCCGCCATCTGTCTTGGGCCGCTGTTACCGGCGGCCTCCATGCAGCCTACCCGCGCTTACTGGGCGGGCAACCCAAGCGCTGTTTAGCTTTGCTCCTGATGAGGCTTGCCATGCCGGAACCGTTACCGATTCCGCGGTGGGCTCTTACCCCGCCATTTCACCCTTACCTTGCGCCCGCCGTAGCGGAAACAAGGCGGTATATTTTCTGTTGCGCTGTCTGTGGCGCCATACCAAACATCAATCTGCCCGGCATTGGCGTCCCCGGCCGTTAGCCGGCATCATGCCCTGCGGAGCCCGGACTTTCCTCGTTGCTGCGCCGGTAGCGCAACAACGCGGCGGCGGTTCATCGCATAAAATTATTCATCATAATCCATCATTTTTTCATCATCTTCTTCGTATTCATCTTCAATATCTTCTTCATCATCCAAATCCTCAAGATCCGACAGGCTGCCCGTCGTGTCATCATCAAAATAAGATTCTTCACTATCTGAAGATTCCTCGTAGAACAGAATACTTGAGCAATAGGGACATGAAACAATTTCTTTACCGCTGCGGACACTGTTTGCAAACTGTACTGGCAGAATCATATGACAGCTTGAACATACACCGCCTTTTATGCTTACGATTCCGTTTCCACCTTTCTTTTTGACGATACGTTCAAACTTAAACAACAGCTCTTCATCCATATTCTCTGTAATTTCTTTTTCTTCCGCTTCCAGCCCGGCCAAAAGTTTTTTGCGTTCCGCAAGCTCGGATTCTACACGCGCCTTTGCCTGTGACAACTCAGCATCCTGCTGATCTATCAATTCTTTTTTCTGTTCCATATCATTATCAAGATCGCGTATCTTTTGTTCTTTTTGTTTTATTTCCTTTCGATACTGCGATTCTTTTTCTGAAGCATCACGGATTTCTTTATCAAGGTTTTCATATTCACGCTGAGTACTTATATCACTCATGTGTTTTTCCGCCTTTTCACGCGTACTCTCCGCCTCGAACAAAGAATTTTTCAACTCCATTTCCGTTATTTTTGTGGCGTTACGTTCAATGTCTTTTTCGATATACTCTTTTTTCAGCCTTTGAAGCAGTTCTTCCTGCGTTACCAGCATCTTTGGAATATAGTTGATCTCACGTTCCAATTCAATTTTCTTTGCAAGTACATCCTGTAGTGAACGCAGCTTTTCAAAAATTTCTACTGTTGTCATTGTATACACTCCATAAAATATATTTATATGGGCACTATTCGAAAGTAAATGTTACAAACAATAAATACCCTTACCTTTAATGATCGAGATAGTCCTTTAGCTTTCTGCTGCGTACAGGATGACGGAGTCTGCGAAGGGCCTTTGCCTCTATCTGCCTGATGCGTTCACGGGTAACGTTAAAGTAAAGGCCGACCTCTTCAAGTGTCAGGGAATAGCCGTCGTCCAGTCCGAAACGCATCTTTAAAACCTCCTGTTCACGCTTGGGCAGTGTGGCCAGTACACCGAAAAGACGCTCCTGTAGCAGCGTAAACGCTGTTTTGCTGGCCGGATTTTCTACATCCTTATCCTCAATAAAGTCTCCCAAAGATGAGTCGTCCTCCTCTCCGATCGGTGTTTCAAGTGATATAGGCTCGCGCGCTACACTTTTAACGGTTTTTACACGGGCAGCCGTCCAGCCAAGTTTTTCGGCAATTTCATCATCAGACGGTTCGCGTCCAAGTGTCTGAAGAAGCTGGCGGCCTTCCCTGGCCACCTTGTTTATCTGTTCTATCATGTGTACCGGTACACGAATCGTGCGCGCCTGATCAGAAATTGAACGTGTTATGGCCTGGCGTATCCACCAGGTAGCATAAGTTGAAAACTTAAAGCCTTTTTGATACTCAAACTTTTCGACAGCCTTTATAAGGCCAATATTTCCTTCCTGTACAAGATCGAAAAAATGAAGGCCGCGATTGGTATACTTTTTTGCGATTGAAACAACCAGGCGCAGGTTCGCCGTAATGAGCTTATCCTTTGCGTCTTTTAACATCCTTCGTCCGTAATTAATATCACGCGCCATAATGTTGATATTGTCGCAGGATTCTTCGAATTCGTCCTCCAGTTGTTCAAGCCGTTTCTGTGTCTGCTGAATATGCTGAATTTTTTCTTTTATTTCGTCGGAACTGAGCGATAAGTCATTTTCAAGGCGTTCCCGTTCTTCCTTTACCGTAAGGCCGCGTCCCAGCGTACGCAGCTCTTTCATTGAAGTAACCTGAAGCCGCCTCTCAATCCTGTCCTGTTCCTTACGAAAACGTTTAATCTTTTTTGCAGCCTGTACAAATTTATCGGAAAAAGCGGTTATTTCTTCCGGATGTATCTCAATATTTTTTATTAACTCAAGCAGGATGCCCCTCAGTTTAGCCAATTCTTGATCTGAAAAAATATCAGGTCCGCGTACGCCTCTTGATATGAGTTTTCGTTTTACATCGATATATTTCTTTAGGTCAGCATCTATCGTGCGCAGGCTTTCTTTATAAAAGTTATACAGACGACGCCGTTCCGTCATATATTCGGCTATCTCTTTTTTTGTTTTTTCGTGCAGGTCTTTTGCTTCTTTTTTTGAAAAAGCTTTTTGCGCTATACGATGACACTCTGTAATAATCATGCCGGATCGTTTTATAACGTCCTTGATTATGTTGCCGCCCTCTTCCATCTTTTTGGAAAGTTCTTTCTCCTGATCCCCGGTAAGGAGATTAACCTTTCCTATTTCCTTCAGATAAAGCCTCACCGGGTCATCAATAGTAGCTTCCTTCTCGTTTGAGCGGCGTAAATGTTTTTTTCCGGAAGATACGTTTTTAATGAAGGCTTTAAGAACCTCTTCTTCATCGCCGCTTTCCTCCCGTTCCAGTTCTATGTTGCTGGCCTCCAAAACAGAAAAAATATGCTCCATTTTTTCGGCATTGTTGATAATATTCTCCGGAAGGAATTCTTCCATATCGTCATGTGTAATACGGTTATTCTTTATTCTTGCATATTCAATAAGTTTTTCCAGTGAAGGATCGTCACGGGTATATTCTTCAATGCCGTCCATATCATCAATACCCGCATCAATACTTTCGGGCTTCAAATCTACAGAGGCTTTTTCCATATCATAAAGTTTTTTTTCTTTAACAGGAGCAATTTGTATTTCTTCTATCATTTATTAACCCCCTTTAAATTTTGCAGTTCTGTGTCAATGAAAATTTTTTCATGCATCAAATCTTCCACAGATACCCCGCTATTTTTTGCCGAACGCATCTTCACAACAAGTTCATTCCGTTTTCGCATAAGGTTTTTGGCCTTTAGCTTTACTATACTGTCCGCGACTATATGCTCAGGTTTTTCGGAGAATTCCCGTGTTGCGGCCTTTTCGACAACGAATTGTTTAAGCTCCCCTGTTACAATGCCGTTTATCAGGGCTTTAAAACTCATATTGCCAGCACGGCTACACTCCTCAAGCGTTACATAGAGTTCTTTTGCGTAAATATCGGTAAACTCCTCAATCGGAATCGCAGAACGCAGTTTAGCAAACAAAGAAGGATTTGCTTCGCAATTAACCGCTGCCGCGGTAAGTGGAAAAAGCTCGTCAGTCATGTTTATAGAACGCCTTACAACTGCCTCATTTTTTTGTGCGCTGTATCCGCCATCTTGCCAAACTTTATAATCATACAATACCGATTGCGTACCCGTCCCGAAAGCCTCAGCTATCCGCCCAAAGTAAGATTCCCGTTCAACTTCAGAATCGATTAGGTCTAAAAATGGAAACAAAGAAGCAACAGCCCTTGCTTTCCGCATGGAATCTGAAGCGTCCGGTGAGCGCCTACTTTCGGCTAATAAGTACTCAAAGTCAACTATACTATTTTTCACAAATTGTTGCAAGTACCCTGCGCCTTTATCCTTCAAAATATCCGCCGGATCTTTGAATTCCGCCATGTCCGGAGGCTTTATCACAAGGGCCGGGACAGCGGCGCTCCGGCAGGTCAGTATCGCCTTTGCCGCGGCTGCCTGTCCAGCCGCGTCGCTGTCAAACAACAGCGTTATCCTGTCCGCCCAGCGGGCCAGCAGCCGCACCTGTTCTACTGTAAAGGCGGTACCCAGCGGGGCCACCGCGTTACAGATTTCCGCCTCGTGCAGAGCGATCACGTCCATATACCCTTCAGTTACTATCACTTCTTTCCTGTTCCGTATCTCATTGATCGCTAAATCCAACGCAAATAATGTATCCCTCTTTTTATATATTAACGATTCCGGGGAATTAAGATACTTAGGACCATCCCCAACCAGGATTCTGCCGCCAAAAGCCGCTATACGCCCCTGTCTGTCAGCTATTGGAAAGATAAGCCGGCCCGAAAAGAGTGCGCGGCGGGGGTTCGCCTTTGTAAACAGCCCGCTTTCTGCCAAAAAAGAAGCGGAATAGCCCTTTTCGATCAGAAATTGGTGCAGCCAAAACGGATCCGCGGTCGCATAGCCCAGCCGGAAACGCCGTATCAGTTCGTCCGAGACGCCGCGTCCCCTGACATAGTCCAGGGCATCCTTTCCTTCCTGAGTCTCAGTCAAAATATAGCTGAAACTTCCCGCAACACGCCGGTAAAGGTCGCTGAGATCATCCTTCTTCCTGTCCAATTCGCTTGAGTTTACGGGAATACCGGAATTATCCTGTATGATCGGTACTCCGAAACGCTTTGCCAGCAACCCCACCGTTTCCGGGAAGCTCAGTTTGTCCATCTCCATCACAAAATTGATCACACTGCCGCCCTCGTGGCAGCCAAAACAGTAGTATGTTTTTCGTTCCGGGTCAACCGTGAACGACGGCGTTTTCTCATTGTGAAACGGGCAGCGTCCCCACCAGCGCCCGCTTTTTTTTTCGAGTTTGACATAATCGCCTACAACGGCGACGGCATCCAGCCTGTTATTCAGTTCGTCAATGGTTTCTTTTGCTATGCGTCCCATAGCGCTATGCTCCCATAGCTTAGCGGTTTCCTTTTACAAAAAGCTCGCCCGCCGCTATGTGTTCATCAAAATTTCTTGAAAAATAATGCCTGCCGGACTCAGGATCGGCAACCCGGAAGAACAGAAAGTCGTTGTTTTCCGGCGCGAAAGCGGCTTTCAAAGCTACCGCACCCGGCGCCGCGATGGGACCGGGCGGCAGGCCGGAACGTATATAAGTGTTGTACGGATTTTGAATCTGAATATCGCGGTTATACAGCCGCCAGGGGTGGGGTTTTCCCTCAATTTCCGTGATTATATACTCTACGGTCGCGCACGATTCCAGCCGCATCCCATTCTCAAGCCGGTTTTTGAATACGCCGGCAATCACGGCGGCCTCCTCCTCGACACGGTACTCCCGTTCAATGATCGAAGCAAGTGTCACTTTTTCATACAGTTTGCCGGGTTCAAGGCTGTATGCGTCTATGCCAAGTTCGTTAAGCCGGCTAAAGAAAGTGTCCGCCATCTTGCGTACTACCAGTTCAGCCGGATAGTTGGCCTCAAACAGGTAGGTGTCCGGGTAAAGATAACCCTCCATCGTTTCGCCGGGCACGCGGTACTCGTCAAGCAGGGCGCGGTCTTCCACCGCCATAAGGAAGGAAGCGGCGGTACAGATACCGGTGTCTTCCAGTATCGCTGCTGTCTTTCGCAACGTCGCGCCTTCCGGTACCGTGAGCCGGAGCAGTTTCTGCCGGCCCTTCTGTAGTATCCTGTGCAGCGCCATCTGGTTGACAGGCAGATCGATCTGGTAAACGCCCGCTTTGATGTACTCGCGCTCAAACTGTGAAATAATATTCCAGAACAGGACGCTTTTGATTATCCCCGCCTCGAACAACCTCCTGCCTGCCGCTCTGGAACTTTCGCCGTCCTGTATCTCGATCACAACGCTCCCTCCGTTTTCTACGCGCACACCCGCAGTGTCAACAGGCGCACGGGATGGGGCGGCGTTAGCATTTACGATCAGGACAAGCGCCAGCGCCGCAAGCAGCAGAAAGCAGCTCAGTACTACAAAGGCAGCGGAAAAAACGTTCCGTTTCTTCATACCGGCATACTACACACAAACCCGCTCCAATAAAAAGACGGCCTGCCTGCAACAGCATACGCGGGCAGCGGTTACGTACTGGTTACAGGCCGGCCTGCCCGACATAGGCTATTCGGCGTCCTCTTTTACCATGGCGTCGGGGACCAGCGGGGGAGCTTCCTCCGTTTGGGCTTCCAACTCCCGCCGCTTTAGGATTTCCTCCATGTAGGCATCCAGGTCCTGCTCCTCTTCATCGAACAACTTCGGGTCGCGGTAGTTTTTCATGCCTGTACCGGCAGGAATCGGATGGCCTATGATGATGTTTTCTTTTAGACCCCGTAGATAGTCCGAAGAACAGGCTATGGCGGCGTTGGTCAGCACGCGTGTCGTTTCCTGGAACGAGGCAGCGGACAGGAATGAGTCGATGTTGAGGCTGGCCTTCGTTATACCCTGGAACACGGGGCGGGCGATGGAAGGCTGGCCGCCTTCCGAAGCGACGCGGGCGTTTTCCTCGTGGAAACGGTACTTGTCCACCATCTGACCAAAGATGAAACGGGTATCACCCACAGCCACGATCTCCACCTTGCGCATCATCTGCCTGATAATAACACCGATATGCTTGTCGTTTATCGACACACCCTGCAACCGGTACACTTGCTGTATTTCGTCCATCAGGTAGCGTTGCAAGCTGCCTTCACCAAGAATGTGCAAAACCTCGTGAGGGTTGTACGCGCCGACACACAAAGGCTCACCCGCCTCAACCGTATCGCCATCCCGTACCAACAGTCGTTTTGTCATCGGGACAAGGTGCTTGTACTCCCTGCCGAACTCGTCCTGCACTATCACGATACGCTTACTCTTTATGATGCCTTTGAACAACACCTTGCCGGCAGCCTGGGCGAGTACCGCCGGACTCTTGGGCTTACGGGCCTCGAACAGCTCGCTGACGCGGGGCAGACCGGACGTGATGTCCATCGCCTTGGCCGATTCTTTAAGTGTCTTGGCAATCGTTTTGCCGGCGGAAATTTTGTCGCCATCGTCAACAAGGAGGTATGCGCCGCCGGGCAGGAAGTAAGAAGCCTGCTCGTTGCCGTCATCATCTACAATCAGAATACGCGGCTGTTTGCTTTCCAGTTGGAATTCCGTGATACGCTTTTCAATGTTACCTGTCTCCTCGTCAACCTCTTCTTTTAGGGTAGAACCGAGTATGATGTCCAGAAGTTTTATCGTGCCGGAAGCCTCCGCGATGATCGGGTCGGAGAACGGGTCAAAGAGGGCAATCGTCTTTTCGGCATCTATAACATCGCCCTGTTTAACGGCGAGATCGGAACCATTGCGAATCTCGATCCGCTGTTCCGTACCGATCAGGTAAAGTTTGTTGTCCCGCACCATCGCGTACGCGATTTCCGGCGATTTTATGCTTTTTGTACCGCGTTTAATAATAAACTCGTCCTTTATGACCCTCTTGCCGTCCTGGACAAGAAGCTCGTCACCCTTGTCCAGCGTATAGTCCTTTATGATCCTGTTTACCGTGATGCCGCCCTTACGGGTAAAGAGCCAGTGGCCGTTCTCCAGTTCTACGTGAGCGCCTGAAATATCGCGTATATAGACCGGGTATTTAAGGAATGTGCGGTTGTCCTCGCTCACTTTGGTAGCCGCGCCGCCTATGTGAAAGGTACGCATCGTAAGCTGGGTACCGGGCTGTCCTATCGACTGCGCCGCGATCGTGCCGACAGCCTCGCCTATGTCAACCGTGCGGTTTGTAGCCAGGTTGCGCCCGTAACATTTGCGGCATACACCGTGCCGCGCCTCGCATGTAAGCACCGTGCGTATATACACCGACTCAATGCCGGAGTTTTCTATCCGCTCCGCGATCTTTTCGGTAATTTCCTCGTTTACATCTATGATGATCTCGCCCGTGATTGGGTGCTTAACGCGCTCCAGCGTGTAGCGGCCTACGATACGCTCGCTTAGGTGCTCGACAATCTCCTCACCGTCTTTGATGGCGGAGTACGAAGTGCCGTTTATCGTGCCGCAGTCATCCTCGTTCACGACCATATCCTGCGCTATGTCAACCAGACGGCGGGTAAGGTAGCCGGCTTCCGCCGTTTTTAGCGCGGTGTCCGCCAAGCCTTTGCGGGCGCCGTTTGTAGAGATAAAAAATTCGATAACGGAAAGCCCCTCTTTGAAGTTTGAACGTATAGGCAGCTCTATGATGTCGCCGGAGGGCTTTGCCATCAGGCCGCGCATACCGGCAAGCTGGCGAATCTGGTTGCGGCTGCCGCGCGCCCCTGAGTTTGCCATCATGTAAACCGAGTTGAAGCCGTCCCTGTCCGCTTCCAGAGTCTTCATCATGATGTTTGTCAGGTCTTCGTTCGTCTTTGACCACACCTCGACTACGCGGTTGTAGCGTTCTTCCGCCGTGATATGCCCCTGCCGCCACTGTTTTTGTATAGAATCGACCTCCCTGTTGGCCTTGTCTATCATGTCCGCCTTCTCTTTCGGGACGACAACATCGTCCACGCCTATAGTAGCGCCGAACAGCGTCGCATACTTGTAGCCGGTATTCTTTATGGCGTCCAGCATATTGACCGTTGTCCACGGGCCCTTTTCGGCAAAAATATACTCGATCAGCGCCCTAAGTTCCTTGTCCTTAAGCTCATAGTTTATGAACGGAATGTCCTCCGGCAGTTCCTCGTTCAGCACAAGCCTCCCGGCGCTAGTCTCGACAAAACCGTTTTTGCCCGGCTGTACCTCAATGCCGGGCTTTTCCCAAACGGGGTTTTTGGTTGGGCGGACATATATCAACGACTCCCATTCAAGGGATTTTGCGTCAATCGCCATCAGAATCTCTTCAAGGGACGAGTAGTATTTTCCCGTACCCTTTGCGCCGGTTTTTATCCGCGTGAGAAAGTTGATGCCGAGCACCATGTCCTGAGACGGGAACACTATAGTTTTGCCGTTTGCCGGATTCAACAGGTTGCGGGCTGAAAGCATCAGAGTCCAACATTCCATTTGGGCCGCCTGGGTCAGCGGCACATGGACAGCCATCTGGTCGCCGTCAAAGTCCGCGTTGAACGCGTGACAGACAAGCGGGTTCAGCTTTATCGCCTTGCCCTCGACCAAAACCGGCTCGAAGGCCTGTATACCGAGTCTGTGCAGGGTAGGGGCGCGGTTCAGCATGACAGGATGTTCCCGCACAACCTCGTCCAGAATCGCGAAAACTTCAGGCTTTTCCTGCTCAACGTGCATCTTTGCCTTCTTGATGTTACCCGCCATCTCCTTGTCAACCAGTTTTTTCATGATGAAAGGCTTGAAGAGTTCAAGCGCCATCTTGGTCGGGAGGCCGCATTGCCAAATTTTAAGGTCGGGACCCACCGTTATGACGGAGCGCCCGGAATAATCCACGCGCTTACCGAGCAAATTCTGTCTGAAGCGCCCCTGCTTGCCCTTCAGCATATCGGAAATCGACTTCAATGGGCGGTTGGAAGCGCCTTTTATCACCCGCTTCTTTTTTGAATTGTCAAAGAGCGCGTCAACCGCTTCCTGAAGCATACGTTTTTCGTTTCTGATGATGATGTCCGGCGCATTGAGCGAGATCAGCCGTTTGAGCCTGTTGTTCCGGCTTATCACGCGGCGGTACAGATCGTTCAAATCGCTCGTGGCAAAACGCCCGCCGTCCAGTTGAACCATGGGGCGGAGTTCGGGCGGGATCACAGGTATCACTTCGAGAATCATCCATTCAGGTTTGTTGTCCGAGGCGCGGAAACTTTCAACGATGTCGATCCGCTTAAGGAGGCGCTTATCGCTTTTTGCGCCCTTTTCAATCATCCGCGCCCTGAGTTCATCCGCAAGCGCGTCAAGATCCACCTCTTCAAGCAGAGTCTTTATCGCCTCCGCACCCATCCCGGCTACAAAGCCGTTGGGGTACTGATCCTGCTTCTCGTAATACTCGTCTTCGCTCAGTATAGCCATACGTTTTAGATCCGTATCACCCGGATCGAGCACAATATACTTTTCGTAGTAAAGCACAGAGCGGAGCTGGTTCATCGGAATATTGAGCAAAAGTCCGATGCGGCTCGGCACGGAACGGTAGTACCAGATATGTGAGACCGGAGCGGCAAGCTCTATATGCCCCATCCGTTCACGCCGTACCTTAAAATGAGTTACCTCAACGCCGCAACGGTCGCAGATAACCCCCTTGTAGCGTATAGATTTAAACTTTCCGCAGTAACATTCCCACTCCTTCGTGGTACCAAAGATACGCTCACAGAAAAGACCGTCCTTTTCCGGACGCAGAGTCCGGTAGTTTATAGTTTCCGGCTTCTTAACCTCGCCGTAAGACCATTTCCGTATCATATCCGGTGACGCCAGCCGTATCTTTATTGAATTAAAATCCTGAATATCACGCATTATATCTCCTACTCTCCCGGGTCTGCGCCCGTCAACACAATGTCAACCAACGCCGCCCTATATACTTGTCTGTTTTTACGCAAATACAGCAATAAATCGGCGCCGTTTATGCGTACCGCATAAACGGCGCTTTTTTCCTAGAAATTCGATCCTGCCTGCAAAATCAAGTCTTCGTCGCGTTCGGTCAGCGGGATCTGTTTCTCTTTTTCATCGAATATCGTCATGTCAAGCGCAAGCCCGCGAAGTTCCTGCACAAGCACGTTAAAAGATTCGGGGATGCCGGCTGTTGTCGAAGGCTCTCCCTTTACTATCGCCTCGTAGATTTTCGATCGCCCCGTCATGTCGTCAGACTTTATCGTCAAAAGTTCCTGCAACGTGTTTGCCGCGCCGTAAGCCTCCAGCGCCCACACCTCCATCTCGCCGAGCCGCTGGCCGCCGAACTGCGCCTTGCCGCCCAGCGGCTGCTGGGTTACCAGTGAGTAGGGCCCGGTCGAGCGGGCATGCATCTTGTCGTCAACCAGATGGTGCAGCTTGAGGAAGTAGATCACACCGCAGAATATCGGGTTTATGAACGGCTCGCCGGTGCGTCCGTCCCTAAGGATAGTCTTTGAATTGGACGGCAGGCCGGCCTCTTTCAACTTTTCTTCGATCTCCTCGGCTGACGGCGACTGGAACACAGACGCGGAGTACCATTCGTCAAGCTTTACCCCGGCCCAGCCAAGCTCAGTTTCCAGAAGCTGGCCTATGTTCATGCGGCTCGGCACACCGAGAGGCGTCAGGCACAGGTCGAGCGGGGTACCGTCCTCCATGTAAGGCATATCTTCTTCCGGCAGAATCCGGGCGACAACCCCCTTGTTACCGTGCCGGCCTGCCATCTTGTCTCCCTCGCGCAGCTTCCGCTTTGCGGCGATTAGCACCTTCACCATCTCGTCAACACCCGGATTCAGTTCGTCGTTCTCGCTGCGGCGGAGCCGTTGAATGTCTATCACCGTTCCGTCTACACCGTGGGGCGCGCGCAGTGACGAATCCCTCACCTCCTTGGCCTTCTCGCCGAAAATCGAGTTCAAAAGCTTAAATTCCGGCGTAGTCTCCGTTTCACTCTTTGGCGTAACCTTGCCCACCAGAATATCGCCGTCCCGCACTTTGGCGCCCACGCAGATGACCCCTTCCGAATCAAGGTTGTCAAGGCTCTTTTCGCTCGCGTTCGGGATGTCCCGTGTTATCTTTTCCGACCCCAGCTTGGTCTCCCTCACCTCGGTTATTAACTCCTTTATGTGTATGGACGTGAACATATCGTCCTTTACGACACGCTGGGAAATCAGAATTGAATCCTCATAGTTGTACCCGTTCCACGGTAAAAAGCCGACAAGCACGTTGCGGCCAAGAGCCAGTTCGCCGCCGTCCGTTGCCGGGCCGTCCGCTATCACCTGACCTTCGACAACACTGTCGCCAGCCATCACTACAGGACGCTGGTTGTAGCAGGTATCCTGATTCGTACGCTGGAACTTTATCAGCTTGTACGTATCAACTTCTTTCTTGTCATCGTTCGGCGTTATCTCTATCACCGTGGAGGAAACCATTTTAACGACGCCTGGACGTTTTGCCCTGACAAGTACGCCCGAATCGTAGGCGCACTTTGCCTCCATGCCCGTCCCGACACGCGGAGCTTCGGGGAACAGGAGCGGCACGGCCTGCCTCTGCATGTTGGAACCCATCAACGCCCGGTTCGCGTCGTCGTGTTCAAGGAACGGGATAAGGCTTGCCGAGACCGATATGATCTGCTTGGGCGACACGTCCATGTAGTGAAGGTCTTCCGGCGCGCGCGTCGTATAGTCGCCCTGCCTGCGGCAGGAAACCTGACCGTCTACAAACGAGCCGTCACTGTTCAGCCTGGCGGAAGCCTGCGCTATGTAGTACTTATCCTCTTCAATCGCGGAAAGGTACTCAACCTGGGTGGTGGCCTTGCCGTCCACAACCTTGCGGTACGGCGTCTCTAAAAAGCCGTAGTCGTTCACCTTTGTATAGTTTGCCAGCGACACGATCAGGCCTATATTCGGGCCTTCAGGCGTCTCTATAGGGCACATCCTGCCGTAATGCGTGTAATGTACGTCGCGCACCTCAAAGCCGGCCCTGTCGCGGGAGAGTCCGCCCGGTCCAAGCGCGTTGAGCCGCCGCTTGTGGGTAAGCTCCGCGAGCGGGTTCACCTGATCCATGAACTGTGAAAGCTGACTTGAACCGAAAAATTCTTTTATCGCCGAGACGAGGGGCTTTATCGAAATAATCTCCTGGGGCTTTATCGTGTCTGTTTCCTTTTGACTCATCCGCTCCCGGGCTATGCGCTCCATCCGGGTGAACGCCGTTTTGACGATGTTGGACAGCAACTCACCGACTGAACGGACGCGGCGGTTACCCAGATGATCTATATCGTCCGCGTTTTCAAAGCCGGCGTACACCTTGATAAGAAATTTCATCGTAGCGATGATGTCAAGCCTTGTTAGAACGGACTCTTTAAGCGGCGGTTCGTGGTCAAACTTCTTGTTCAGCTTGTAACGCCCAACACGTCCCAAATCGTAGCGCCTTGAGGTAAAAAACATACCGGTAAGGTCCTTCTTTGCCTGTTCATACGTTACCGATTCACCGGGAAGAAACACGGAATACACGTGGGCAAGCGCCTCCTCCTCGGTGGGCTCGTCATTCTCCCTGTTTTCACAAGGGAACTTGATAGTTTCACGCTCAAAGCAGCTTATCAGCATCGTGGAGTCAAGTGAATCGGGCGCCTCAAAATCGATCAGCTTGACCTTTTTGACCCCGTTTTCACAAAGCTCGTCCACATTGTGCGGGTGTAACTTCTCGCCCGCCTGGTACAGCTTCTTCTGTCCGCCCCCGCCCTCCGCTTCCGGGTTGGAAACCCAGACGGGCGCGGCAAGCACACGTCCCGTAAAACGCTCGCGTGTTTCGTCATCGTCCTTTACGTCGCAAGTCTCCACCGTGTAAAACGCCTTAATGATGTCCTCGCGGGTTGAAAAACCGAGAGCCCGCAGGAACATGGTACCGAGAATCCGTTTTTTACGGTCAACTTTCGCATAAATAAGCTCACGTTTAGTGTCAATCTCGAATTCAAGCCATGAGCCGCGGTACGGTATGATCCGGGTCGAGAAAATTCCCTTTTCGTGGCTAAAAATAACACCCGGCGAGCGGTGAATTTGGGAAACAACAACCCGCTCCGCCCCGTTGATGATGAAGGTTCCCCTGTCCGTCATCAGCGGAATATCGCCCATGTATATATCTTTCTGCCGGATTTCACCCGTTGATTTGAAAATCAGGTTTACACGGGCCTTAAGCGCCACCGAGTAGGTGCCCCCCTTCTGTTTACATTCATGCTCCAAAAGTTTAATGCCGCTGTCATCAAGGGTGTAGTGATCAAAAGTCAGCATCATCTCGTCGTCCGGACCTGAAATCGGAAAAGTCGATCTGAACGCCTCCTCAATCCCCTGCATTTTCAGTGGTTCGCCTGCCAGCAATGCGCGCCTCTGCAAAAAACCTTCATACGATGCAATCTGAATATCAATTAGGTTCGGAAGCTCCATCACATCCTGAATATCTTTACCTACATACGTTCGTTCTTTTTTACATTTTTTTTCAATTTTTTCAACCTTTCCGCTCTTTCCTTTAACTGCCGCCATACTATCCCTCTAAAATGTGAATTCGGAAGACCATTCTAAAACCGCACGGTTTTACGAACGGTTTTTCCTTTAGTTTATGACTATAAAGCGCTTATGTTTTTGGCGCACCGCCAAACAGCGCAAACCGCCTCCAGCAAACCTTTACCCGGCGCTGATGTACGGCTGGGAGAACCGCTTGTCCGGTTATCCCCTGCGCTTCCGCATGACGCAGCCTTCGCCGCTGTATGATTACACTTCATTGTCATTATGAGACGGCTCCAAGCCCCTCGCATTGGAACGCCCCGGTTGGTTTTTCAAATTTGAACCGGAAACGCGGCCACTCACGGACGCTAAACATCCGCGGATACTGCACTTCCGGCTCAAATTTCCGAAAGACCATCTGCAATTATGGTAAAACCCATTTTACCGTAATATACATATAAAAAGAATGAAAATCCTACTGGATTTCCACCGTGCCGCCCGCATCGGTAACGGACTTCTTGATCTTTTCGGCTTCTTCTTTGGGGATGTTTTCTTTGATCGGCTTGGGCGCGCCCTCTACAAGGTCTTTCGCTTCTTTGAGACCGAGTCCGGTAACCGCGCGGACTTCCTTGATCACCGCTATTTTCTTTGAATCATCGTACGCCTTAAGGATAACGGTAAACTCCGTTTTTTCCTCCACAGGCGCCGCCGCCGCTCCTCCCGGAGCCGCTCCCACCGCGGCGACCGCCACAGGGGCCGCCGCGGAAACACCGAATTTTTCCTCCATCGCCTTGACCAATTCCGAAGCTTCAAGGACGGTCATGGAAGCTATAGCTTCCAAAATCTGATCTGTTGTAAGCGCTGCCATTATTATCTTCTCCTACTAAAAAATTTAACGGAAGAACAGTCCCCCGCCGCTGCCGGGCCGAAATTCAGCCGCAAACAGCGTACCCGCCGACAGGACGCAGCTACGAAGCCTGACGACAAGGCAATTTATACTGTAAATGCCGGTGTTTCATTTTGTGAAACTCCCAAGCTCAATACACTCGCTCGTTGATCCGGCCAAGCTGCGCACAAAAATGCAGGACAGCTTTCCAGGCCGGTCATCCCTCATAAACGCGCGGAGCGCGTTTATGAGGCCTCCGCCTTTTTGTCCGCAACGGCCTTGACCGTGCGCACCAGCCTCGACGGTACATCGTTCAGGGCTGCCGCCAGATTCCGCGCGGGCCCGTTTATCACGGACATCAGCATGGAGAGCAGTTCCAGCCTGCCGGGCAGCTTCGAGAAGGCCTCCACCTGTTTTGCGTCGTAGATACCGCCCGATATGAGGCCGCCCTTTACGGCAAGCGCCGGAGCCTCTTTTGAAAAACCAAACAGTATCTTGGCCACTTCGTTTGAATCCTTCTGCACAACCACGATTGCGGTGGGGCCCACAAGGTACGATGAAACATCGGGCGTCGCAAGCTCGTAGAACGCTATACGGGCAAAGTTATTCTTGACCACCTTGTAAACCGCGTCCTTTGCCCTAAGCTGTTTTCGCAGTTCCGTTATCTGCGCCACATTGAGACCCCTGTACTCTGTAAAAATAAAGTCCTGGGATGCGCCCTCGCCGCCCTGTAGGATTTCTTTAATCCCCGCTATAGCCTTGGTTTTGTATTCCTGTACTTTTTTTGCCGCTATTGCCATAAACTGCTCCTTTAAATTTAATCGTTACCGATAGATGCCCAAACGCCCGGCCCCATAGTCGAGGCCACCGATACACTCTGAATAAAATCGCCTTTGGAATCCGCCGGTTTTCTGCGCTTAATCTCGCTTATCACCGTCTTTGCGTTTTCCGCGATCTTGTCCGCGTCCATAGACACCTTGCCAATAGCAAGGTGTATCACGCCCGTCTTGTCCGCCCGGAATTCCACCCGTCCCTTTTTCAACTCGGAGAGGGCGCCCTTCAGGTCAAACGTCACCGTACCGGTCTTGGGATTCGGCATCAATCCGCGCCGTCCCAGCACAATACCCAGTTTACCGACATCCTTCATCATGTCCGGTGTGGCAACCGCCACATCAAAATCGAGCCAGCCGCCCTTAATTTTTTCGATAAGGTCATCCCCACCCACAAAGGCGGCCCCGGCATCCTTGGCCTCGTTCTCTTTTTCCGCCTTGCAGAAGACGAGAACACGTTTTTCACCACGGAATTGATGGGGAAGGGTCATTGTATCGCGCACAGTCTGGCTTTTTTTCAGGTTCAGCTTTACGGAAACATCTACGGTTTCATCAAATTTGGCAAAACTAAGCGATTTTACCGTTTCCACGGCCTGTTTCATCTCAAGAACAGCGGCAGGATCGTACTTTTTAAGGGCTTCGCGGTATTTTTTTCCGTGCTTCATTTTTCCACCTCTACACCCATAGACCTCGCCGTACCGGCAATGATCTTAACCGCGCCCGGCAGATCCACGGCGGAAAGGTCCGGCATCTTGAGTTTCGCAATATTTTCAAGTTTTGACCTGGATATTTTCCCCACCTTGGCCTTGTGCGACTCGGCGGAACCCTTTTCTATGCCCAAAGCCTTTTTTATCAGCACGGCCGCCGGCGGTGTTTTCAGGATGAACGTAAACGACTTATCCTGGTAAACCGTTATAACAGCCGGTATCACGAGGCCCTCTTCCATGTTTTTTGTCCTGTCGTTGAACTGCTGGACGAACTGTGGGGCGCTTACCCCGTGCGGACCAAGCGCCGGGCCTACGGGCGGCGCAGGCGTAGCCTTACCCGCCGGGCACTGTAACTTGATCAGCGCCGTAATCCTTTTCTTTGCCATTCTATCTCCTTGTAGTGTTATCGAGGGTTACCCTCTCCTACATTGTTAAAAGCCGACGCGTACAGGCGGCGGCCCTATACTTTCTCAACCTGCATAAGGTCTACATCAACGGGCGTATTACGTCCAAAGATACCAACCATGACCTTTAGCCTGTTCTTTTCCGTGTTTACTTCTTCGATTGTGCCGGTAAAAGACTCAAACGGCCCGTCCGTTATCTTCACCTGCTCGCCCGCGCTAAATGTCTGCCGCGTCCGTACCGGCCTTTCACCCTTGATTTCGCCGGCCTTCTGTAGGATTGCCCGCGCTTCGTCCGGGCTGAGCGGCTGGGGCCTCCGGTTTGCCGGTGTGCAGACAAAGCCGGTAACCCCCTGAATCCCCCTGAGTAAGGAATTTGTCTCTTGCCATCCGATTTCCGGCAGATCCAATTCTATCAGCATATAGCCCGGGTAGAATTTCTTTGTTAGTGTCCGTTTTTTACCGTTTTTAACCTCGGTAACATCCTCAGTCGGGATTTTGACATCACGGACAACTTCTTTGTTCAACTCTCCCGATCCAAGCATCAGGCGGACGGTTTTTTCGATCCGCTGTTCGTATCCCGAATAGACATGGAGAACATACCAGCCTGCCGCCATAAACCTCACCTTAAAATATTGTCTGAATGCCGAGCAGCAACAGTACGTCTACCAGCCCGAGCACAACAGCAATAACAATAGTCGAAAATATCACTACCTTTACCGAGCTGATAACATCATCCCGGCTGGGCCATATAACTTTTTTCAGCTCGGCATACGACTCATTTATAAATTTAACAATTTTCCGCATTAAAACCTCGCAGAAATCTAAGCATACCAAAAACCCGCTTCGTATTCAAGTATAGATCAGGCTACGCCCGCCTCCGCCGTCAGTAATGAAAAACCACAGGCGCAGCGGGCGGACCGCCGCGTCACTTGCCTTACAAAAAAATAAACAGGCGCAGTAGGTTTCGAACCCACGACCTGCGGTTTTGGAGACCGCTGCTCTACCGGCTGAGCTATACGCCTAAGTAAACCGCCTTGACAAGAGATGGTTACTACTTTATCTTTGTTTCTCTGTGCAGGGTATGCTTACGGTCAAACGGACAATACTTTTTTAACTCCAGCTTTTCCTGCGAATTCCGTTTATTCTTCTTTGTCGTATAATTTTTCCGTTTACATTCGCCGCACTGTAATGCGATCAGTTCAACTACAGTCTTTTTTGACGCCATACTTCCTCCAAAAACTTTCTGTGCGCTCCTGTATACGCCGGAAAACTTGAAGTTTTCAGCGTATCCCCAGCCCTCGAACGGAATCGCCTTCCACTCGGCGGCATCCGTGCCGCCTCGTTCCAGGCCGCGGTCGAGCCCTGTCAGCGCCATCCATGGCGCTTTTTCCTCCCTTTGGTCGGCGGGCTCGACCGTTCGATTCCATTCTCGGTCAAAAGCCCTCGAACGGAATCGAACCGTTGACCTTATCCTTACCATGGATATGCTCTGCCGACTGAGCTACAAGGGCATCTATTTTAGATTAACGAAATAAACGCATCTTTGTCAATGGGTGTGCAACCAGGGCTAGCGTATTTTGCATAGAAAAGATACGATAGGGCGAAAAACTGAAAAAAGATTTTCTGGGAGGGAAATTATGGAAACAACAAAACTACCCGCAATAATGGAATATTTTTCCGA
>JAIRMP010000096.1 GCA_031258615.1 Spirochaetaceae bacterium
ACAGAACAGTCAAACATAAGCGTGATCTTCTTTAGCGGGAACCAGGTTCAGGAACCGGGTACTTGCGCCGCTGTTTCCAGCGTTTTTTTGAATTGATCGGTACCGATGCGCTCCAGCAATTTTCCAAGCCGTTCACCCTTTGCCGCGTTGCCGGCAAAGAAGGTTACCGCGCTTTCGATCACCTTCAACACCGTTTCTTTTTCCGCAAGGACAGGCAGCAGGGGCTTGCCTATGCGCGTCTCATGCCCAAAACAGCCGCCGAAATACATCTGGTAGCCGTGGTTTACGCCGCGCACGCCTATATCGTTGGCTTCCACCTTGGCGCAATTGTTTTTACATCCGGTGAGCGCGATCTTTAGTTTTGCGGGAAGCTCGCGCCCAAAATATTTGGAGTGAATCTCCTTTGCCAGCCCGTAAGTCTCTATCTGGCCGAATTTACAGACCGCGGCGCCCACACACGCCGCCACGGTTCTAACGCGCGGCCCGCCGGTGAACGTATTTATCCCGTAATCGGACAACAACCTTTGGACGGCCTCCACGTTTTCCGCCGCTATATGCGGAATCTCTACCTGTTGGCGGGTAGTAAAGTGTATCTGCCCGCCGCCGTATCTATCGGCGATCTCTATAGCCTTCTTCAGAAACGCCGTGTCCGCCGTCCCGCCTGAACTACATATACGCAGCGAGAACTTGTCTTTCTGTACCTGCTGAAAAAACCCCCTGCTTTTTAACGCAGCCGCATCAATTTCCATTTTTTCTCCTTCCTCTTCACTTAACCGTTTGGTTTGAAGTATTGTACACTTCCCAGCTTGACGGGACAAGCGTTTCCATGTCCGGATTGTAAGCCCCTGCCCATTTCCCACCTGCTCTGTATGATTTACTACACTATGTTTACGGTTTTTGTGGCAAATGGGATACTTTTTCCGGTCATTCTTTCGTAGGCCTCATCGCCAAAACATTCGCGGGCATATACGCACCATTTAACACAGCCCATTGTGTCGTTGTATGCAATGAAACCGCATTTTTCACACACGGATTTTGCCCTATTTGAGAACAATTCAATTTCAAAACCGCATATCGGGCATTTTTTTGTCGTGATTTTTAAATCACGCAAGCTGTCAGATCCCGGATATTTGCCACTTGTCATAATTCCACATTTGTCAATCCAGAATTTCTCCTGAAATCGAAATAGTTACAACATGCCACGGTAACATCTTACCGGATTTTTGCAGGGCGTTCTTCACCGCCTGCTCAATACCGCCGCAACAAGGAACTTCCATCCTGATTACCATGACGGATTTTATGTCGTTTTGTTTTATAATTTCAGTCAGTTTTTCACTATAGTCTCCTTCGTCGAGCTTTGGGCAGCCTATCAAGACAATTTTATTTCGTATAAAATCATGGTGAAAATTGCTGTAGGCATAAGCTCCGCAATCAGCAGATATAAGCAAATTTGCGTTATCAAAATAAGGGGCGTTTACCGGCACAAGTTTTATTTGTACCGGCCATTGCATAAGCTGGTTTTGTATTTTTCCAGCAGGAACAGTTGCGGATAATGAATCCCTTTTGATCGTTTTTGCATTACTGCCGGGACATCCACCGATGGGAGGTTTCCCGCCCATTTTTTCATTCATGTTCATTTTTACCGCCTCCTCGTTATATTCTCTTGCTTCGCGTTCTTCAAAGGTAATGGCGCCCGTAGGACAAACGGGTAAACAATTACCAAGACCATCACAATAGTCATCTCGTATCAGTTTTGCCGTACCGTCAATAATACCGATAGCTCCCTCATGACAGGCTTCAGCACATAGACCGCAGCCGTTACACTTTTCATTGTCTATGGTTATAATTTTTCGTACCATATTGATCACCATACTTTTCCGAAAATGCACTGGAATACCCCCGGCAAATTCTGAAGGGCGGGACAATGTTAGCTCAGTATCTTCGCCAAATCCTGTTCCACAGCGCCGATAGGCGTAATTCCAAAATTTTTCACAAGATAATCCAGCACATTGGGAGAAACAAATGCCGGAAGGCTGGGGCCAAGCCTGATATTCCTAATACCAAGATGTAATAGGGTTAAAAGTATTGCAACCGCCTTTTGCTCATACCATGATAATACCAGTGTCAGTGGTAAATCATTCACGCCGCAGTCAAACGCTTTGGAGAGTGCGATAGCGACCTTAATAGCGGAATATGCGTCATTGCATTGTCCCATATCCATAATTCGCGGGAACGGGCCTATGCTGCCAATATCCAGATCGTTAAAACGGTATTTTCCGCAGGCAAGGGTTAAAATGACCGTATCTTGGGGAGCCGCTTTAACAAAATCGGTATAGTAATTGCGTCCCGGTTTCGCGCCGTCACAGCCGCCTACCAGAAAGAAATGTTTTATATTTCCCGTTTTTACCGCGTCGATAATGGCTCCCGCATTTTCAAGCACAACGCCGTGCGCGTAGCCGGTGGTTACTGTAGTACCGCCGTTTATGCCTGTCATAATGGTATCTTCGCGGTAACCGCCCAATTCAAGCGCCTTATTAATTACCGGGGTAAAATCTTTTTCTGCTCCGATATGCGTAAGACCGGGGAAGCCGATTTCCGCGGTAGTGAAGACAAGGCGTGAGTAACTGTCTTTTGGCTGCATTAAACAGTTTGTGGTAAAGAGTACCGCGCCGGGGATTTCGTCAAATTCTTTCTGCTGATTTTGCCATGCCGTGCCAAAATTGCCTTTTAACTGGGGATAGGCTTTAAGAACCGGATATGCGTGGGCAGGAAGCATTTCTCCGTGGGTATAAATGTTTACACCTTTACCGGTTGTCTGTTCAAGCAGCAGTTTAAGGTCGCGTAAATCATGGCCGGAAATAACAATAAACGGCCCTTTTTCGATTGTCAAAGGAACTGTGGCAGGAGCGGGTTTTCCGTAGCTTTCCGTATTCGCTTTGTCAAGAAGTTCCATGCAAACAAGGTTCGTTTTTCCGGTTTCCATGACAAGCGGCAAAAGTTCATCCATGCCAAGAGCTACGTTTCCAATCGCTTCGAGCGCCTTACAAAGGAAGCTGTCAACTTCGCCGCTCGAAAAGCCCAAGGCTGCCGCATGACAGGCATAAGCCGATATTCCGCGAATTCCAAAGAGAATAAGCGATTTAAGAGTGCGAATATCCTCATGTGCTTCCCAGACTTTGTTCATATCGAAATCACTGTGTTTCGCGGAAAGGGGAAATAACGCTGCCCGTTCCTTATGGGCTTGCTTGGTCAGGCTTTCAATAACGGTGTCGTCAAAATTGACGTTTGTTGCTGTTGTAAAAAGTCCCTCCCGGATAATCCGAAAAGTGCTTTCTGTTGGTGTATGGCGATTAGAGACTTTTGCCAGCATTATAAGAGCGCCGGTAAGTTTGTCTTGAAGCCCTGCGGTAGTGTCCTTCTTGCCGCATACGCCGCCTTTGGTACAGCCCTTTCCTCCGGCTGTCTGTTCACATTGAAAACAAAACATATTAATCCTCCAATTATAGGGTATCATTCTAACTTGAAGATGCCCCCCTTGTTTTTATGAGTCAAATATAGCATGATAAAAAAAAGGAATCGGTTGTATTTCCAACGAAAAGGAGCTTCTTTTGAAAAATATTTTGACAAAACACCGGATTGTCTTATGGCAGTCAAGTTTTTTCTCAGGGATTTCTGAAAAGGACATTGATAAATTACTCTTATGTCTTGGCGGGCGTAGAAAATCTTTTGAAAAAGAGGCATATATTTATATGGAAGGAGATGCATGTACCGCTTTAGGAATAGTTCTCTCCGGCACGTTACATATTTTGCGGGATGATTTCTGGGGAAACCGCCGAATCGTAGAACAGATTAAAAGAGGCGAGCAGTTCGGCGCGGCTTTTGTCTGCGCCGGAATTAAGCATATTCCGGTCAGTGTTATGGCAATGGAAAAATCGGAGGTTTTGTTTCTTGATTATAACCGCTTGATCACTGCCTGTCCGCATGTTTGTTTATGCCATACACAGATGATAAAAAACCTTATCCGTAGCCTTGCTGAAAAAAGCACTATTCTATTAATGAAAAACGATATTCAATCCAGTCATAGTACCCGTGAAAAACTGCTTGCTTATTTATCCGCGCAGGCAAAAAAAGAAAATAGCCGTTCTTTTGAGATTCCTTTTAACAGAGAAGAATTAGCGGCATACTTGTCAGTTGACCGGAGCGCGATGTCGGCAGAACTCTGCCGTATGCGGGACGATGGTATTTTGGTATTTAAGAAGAACAAATTTGAATTATTGCGGAGTCTGGAGCGAAGCGCCTGTCGGCGCTTTTTGCGATCAATGCTTTCTTAGATTCACCGCCTTGGCAAGATAGAGCCGACGGTCGCCGTGGACGCCCACAAGCCGTTTATTAACCGGGTCTACCATCAAATCCATGCCTTCAAGGGGCAATGCTCCCAGCAAAATGTCAGTTGCGCCGGGAATAACTATGGCGTTACAGTCGGCCCAGCGGTCTTTCCAGCAGACTTTTACCGACTCAGTCAGGCCGCATTCTTCAATGCTGCCGTCCGCGAGGGTGGTGTCAACCCTGTCCACAATGTTCAGCCCCAATTCCTGCTGTATTTCCTCATTGATGATGAGCGTCCATGCTCCCGTGTCCGGCATGGCCTCCAGCGTTACCGAATGAACTTCGCTCTGCGACATTCGGCCCCGCTGAACGGCCCACAATTCTCCGGCGTTTGCCAGCGTAATTTCTGTCATAAAACAGCCCATGTTTTACCTCCATTGGCTTTAAGTATACTGATTTTCCGTGAAATGCAAGCCCTTTCCCCGCCTAAAACATTCCCTCGGAATGTTACGGCACAACCGCCTCCGCAATTTCCCCGAAAGGCCCCTTGCCCCTTCCGCCGGAACCTCCCACCGTCCGCAATAGTAGACCCGCTTGTCCCGGTCAGCCTCGTCAAAGTCCTTCACCCAGGGGCTCGCCGTGTCAAAAGCCGAATTGGACAGCTCGGCAACTCTCGCCGGGTAGTGGTCAAGCAGCGCCCACCGGATTTCGATACCCGCTACACCCTCCGGCTTTCCCCGGCATCCCCGCGCTGTTCCGGTATACCCGCCCGTCGGTTCGGTATACCGCAAAGCCGTTCAGGTATACCAATATACAGTTACGGTAGACCAATTAAAAATTTTGGTACACCCAATCAACGTTCAGGTATACCTGTATACCGTCCAGGTTCACCAATCCGGCGTTCCGGTTCACCAATTCAGCGTCCGGGTAGACCGCAACGGGCATTTTGACACCGGGAATTAGACTATGGTAGGCCCGTTTTCTCCGCTGGGGTCTGGGGGGGGGGGGGGGGGCCTGCCCTAACTGCTTCATCCGGTAGGTAACGAGCCTGGTAAAGTCGCCTAAAATCTCTTTATGAACCTTCATCAGAACCTCGGCTTCCGTCACGGGCCGTATTTCAGTGGTAAAAAGGGCGGGAGGGTCAATTTCGAGGGCAACGGCTATCCGTTCCAGCATTTCGGGGGTGGAAAACCTCTTTTCAGTTTCAGTTCCAATTAGCGGCGTAGCCGCTTGGCATAAATTGGGAAAAATTTAGGGGGACATTTCGCATAACGTTCCGACTGTATATACAGCCGGAACGTCTGTGAGAAACGTCAAGCAGAAAGTTGTAAATTTTCTTGCGTTTTTATTCCCTCCTTCTCAAGAAACTTCCGTCCAGTTCAAAAGTGGCCATGGATTTTTCCTTACCGCCGTCTGAAAGGTAGCAGCAGGTGAACCGGTTGGTGTGATTCGATACCAACAAATTGCATAAGAGCCTCATGAAATAAAATAGTTTGTAAGAAGTCGGGTATACAAACCAAACGTCTGTGCGGGGTAATGGCCGGGCTAAGGCCATTCCTCAAAAGGATATGCGATTACTGGCTGTTAATCGTTATGACTGGGTCAGCCGTGCTACCTCAGTTTCGGCTACAACCAGCAATCGTTCTTACCAAACTGCTTGGCAACCAGAGGTTGCATGTATACCAGCTTCCGCATCTTTTTATCATAGCTTCGTTATGTGCAATTTTGGCTAAAATTTTTCCAGAAAATGTATAAAAATATACACCGTACACTTGACTCAAATTTTTTAACAAGATATTATCGGTATATGAATAAACTCTTTTATGGTGATAACTTGACTATAATGCGGATGTTGCCTGCTGACAGTGTGGATTTAATATATCTTGATCCTCCATTCAATAGTAACAGAAGTTATAATCTGCTGTACAAAAATACAACAGGTTTGCCTATCCCCGAACAAATAGAGGCTTTCTGCGATACATGGGAACTTGATTATGAGAAATCTGAAATGGCTTATGATATACCTAATATTATGCAGAAATACGGCATTAAAAATGACGTCGTTCAATTTTGGTATTATTTAATACTGGCTTTAAAAAGTACGAATCCAAAATTGTTGGCATATTTAGTTTATATGACAATTAGGCTCATAGAAATGCACCGTATTTTAAAATCAACGGGTTCGATTTATTTACATTGTGATCCTACCGCAAGCCATTATCTAAAAATAGTAATGGATAGTATTTTCGGACATGAAAATTTCAGAAATGAGATAGCATGGTGTTATAAATCACGGCCACAATCAAAAAGATATTTTGGTAAAAAACATGATACAATATTATTTTATTCAAAAACAGAAAATTATTATTTTAATTGGCAGAGTGCGGCACGGCCCTTGTCAGAAACTACTATAAAAAAATATCGTTTGTCTGATACCGATGGTCGAAAATATCGTCTTGAGGGCAGAGGGATTACCGGAAGTCCTATTAGATCAGCGAAAGATGTTGATCCAAGATGGGAAGAAACAAATCCTCTATTAGTTGTCAGGGATTATTTGGATGAAAAGATTGGGGTTGCTTTGGAAGACTGGTGGCAAATAGATATAATTAATCAATCTTCAAAAGAACGATTGGGTTATCCAACTCAGAAACCGCTTGCTTTGTTAGAAATAATTGTAAAAGCCTCATCAAGAGAAAGCGATGTTGTTCTTGATCCGTTTTGCGGGTGTGGCACTACAATAGAAGCCGCAATAAAAAATCATCGGCAATGGATAGGCTGTGATATTGCTATACACTCAATAAAACTGATCCAAGATACTAGAATACAGAAATATGGCTTTAATGAAGATGTTGAATATACCATTGAAGGCATCCCGCAATCAACCGAACAAGCACAATATCTATTTGAGCAAGATCCCTTTCAGTTTCAATATTGGGCTGTCGAAAAGACAGGAGGGTTTTGTTCAAATAGAAAGACGGCCGATAAGGGAATTGACGGAAGAATTTATTTTGAAACAGATAAAACACTATGCAGCATGGTTTTATCTGTTAAAGGTGGAAATATTAAACCGGGAGATATACGAGATTTAAGAGGTGTTCTTGAACGTGAAAATGGGACTGAATTGGCTGGTTTTATATGTCTAAAAAATCCTACGAAAGCAATGATACAAGAAGCGGATGCAGCCGGATATTATGAATATCACGGTGTAAAATATCCCCGGATACAAATACTAACAATAGAGGATATTTTTAATAATAAAAAATGGTATTGTCCTTCTGTTGTAAAACAGGTGAGAAAAGATAAAGGGCAAACATTTTTAGCATTATAGTAAGAGCAAAAATACTGCGCATAACGGGACTGCACCAGGTCTTTGGCCGGGTTTTTGAGCAGGCCGGTGTCAAATCATTGGGCGGCAGCCTACCATCGCCATCTTAGCCTGATAATCGCCTTGGGCGGTCTTTATCCGGTCGCGGCACTCTCCCATCTTTTTGTAGGCGTCCGCAGCCCGTTTACCGTACACGCCGGCCACGACAACAGCCGGAATGGTACCGAACGGGAATATCCAGGTGTAAGCCGGGGTTGTCGCCGCCACCGTAACATCGTAATTGTAGTCCGCCGATGCCTTGTGTCCAACTCGCGCTGGGCTTCGGCTATATCGTCATTCAATTGCTTGATATCCGACTCGTTCAGGCGGTACTTGTCATAGTATTTCTTGCTGAGCCCGTGTTGAGCCCGGACTTCCCGTCCTGTCCGTTCATCGTTACATTGTCCGCCAGCGTTTCCTCCAGAAAGACTTTGATCCCTGAGCAAACCTTGTCGCAGGCTTCAACATAACCGCCTATATTTTTAAGCAGGATATCCACCAGCGCGGCGCATTGTTCCTGCGCTTTCCGCTGGCTGTACCGCGCGTCGTCAAACAGCAGAATACCGGGTACATTTTCTTTTTTCATACAATACTCCTTGCCCCATAGGGACTGCCCAAGCCGTTTCCCGGCTTGGGCTTGTCAGACAAGCAAGGCGGGACAGGGCGGCGCATCCTGCGCGTCTCAAATCCCTGCCGCGCCGCCCCGCGTGCTGTCGGCGGAACGGGGACAGCCCCCGTCCCGCCTTCATAAAACCCAGCGCCCGGTTACGCCCCGCCTTAGCCCATGTCCTTATGCGTCTTCGCTCGGTCTCCGCAGAGACCCTTTCGACATTCAAAGCGGGCGTTCTACCCTCACTGATAAATTGTTTCGCAAAGCGGAACGGGGCCAATCCCCGTCCCGCCAATTCCCGGCAAAGGCAAACTTGTTTGCCCGTGCGCCGGGAGACACGTTTTGAATTAGGCGCTGCCCGCTGCCGCTACCGTACTGTTAATCACGACATCCTGGCTAGCGGTTGTTGACGCAGTGAAATTTCCTTGGGTTGTGCCGCCGAGCTGAACAAGCTTACCGGTGGCATTTAGGTAATCACCAGCTACCAGGCCGCCGTTGACAATCGTCTTGCCGCCAATCACCAAGCTGTTGAGTCCACCTATTGCGGTTCCGCCGGCTCCCGCGCCTGCTAAGACTTTCGAGGAGGTAGCGGCAAATGCCAGCTTTGCAGGATTAGTCCCGCTTATAAGCGTAATTCCGCCCGCCGCCGTCGTGCCATCTCCCGCAAGGTTAATCGTCGTATTCGCCGCGATGGTCAGCGCGTTGGAATCGCCCGCCGCCTGCGTGATGACCGCGCCCGCGCCGCCGGCTTTGAGGCCCGTCGCGTTCGTACCGTCGGCGGTAATCGTCGCGCCTTCCGGCGCGCTCAAAATCGTTACGGTGCCGGCGGTTGTAGTTTGGGCTGTCGCCCCCCACGCGCCCGTGATGGTTGTCGCGCCCGCTACCAGCTTGCCCGCGCCCTCAATCTTGGCCACGACGGTCTCGCTAGCTGTTGCCAGCACCAGACTCGCGGTATCTTCAAGCACGATAGTCCCCGCGTTGGTGATTTTCTTGCCGGCCTTGACGACAATTTTCGCGCTTTCGGGAATGATTACGCTTTGCCCCGCCGCGAGCGCGATGTCATCGTTCAGTGTCCAGCCGTCCGTGCCCATCTTGGAGAAGGTCAGGTCGATGTCGGAAATGACATCTTGACTGCCCTTTTTGTAGGTTACGGTCTTGCCGTCCGCGTCGGTAACAGCCGTGGCGCTGAACCGCGCCCCGGCCGGCACGATAATGTCCGCCGCCAGTTTCGCGATAGTGCCAACCACCACGGAGGCTTTGCCGCCCAGCGTAACCGTCACCCCCGCGCCCGCAAAGGCAGCGGCGGACGCGCTAAGAGTCCCGTTCACCGTGAGGGTTGTTACCGAATCCAGGTCATCGCTCGTGCTAAGCGCTACGCCCGGCCCGACGATGAGGCTCGTTGCGGTTTCGGCTACATTGTTTATTACACGCACGCTCGGCGTTGTCCGCCCCGCATACTCAAGCGCGGCCGGCGAACCGACCGCCGCCAATGTCGCGGACGGCGTAAGGGTGGTTACCGTAAGGGAAACACTGCCGTTCCCCTTCCGGCTCACCCATGCCCCTACCTTGGTCACATCGTCGACCGCAGCGGTTGTCACAAGCGTCGCCGCTTTTTGGATCGTTACCCCGCCAAGTTTCTTCGCGCCGTCAAACAGTGTGTCATCAGACACGGTCAAAGAGCCGACTTCCACAACCAGCGTCCCTCCTCCGCTGAGGAAAGCGCCCGGGGTAAAGTCCCCGCCGATGAACACGACCAGCCTTCCGTTTACCACGACCTTGTTTGTCAGGGTAATGTTGCCTCCAACACCACCAAGGTACAGCGTCTTGGTGGCAGGCACCGTGATGTCCACGCCCGGGGCAGCCTCATAAGCGATGTTGCTGTAAACCCCGGCGGTGTCGGCAAGCATAGCCACCAACGCCGCATCGCTGGATGCCTCAACCGTGTCGGCGGGCGGCTGGAAACTTCCCGGCGCCGGCACCTCCTTGTTTACGTACACGGTTTCCGTGTCCGAGTCCGTCGGGCAACCGATTAAAACCAATGACGCGCTCAACAGAACGGTCATACCAAAAAAGAACTTTTTCATAAAAAAGTCCTCCCTAAAATAAAATAAGCCCTCCCCTACGGGACAGCCTGGGCCGGGCCCGTTTCGAGCCATGCCCATTTATAAAAGAGGACAAGACGCGAAAAAAGCGTTACCCTTTTCCTTGTCTTGACAACCCCGGTTACGGCCAGCTTTCCTAGGGCCAGACCGCCTCCGGGGTTTCCCTCATTATTTTCAAATACTATGAGGGGGGAAGCCTCCCCCCTGCCTCCAGCCATCACGAAACCGCGCCGCACTTCGTGCTTAGGCGGTTTCGCGCCGTCTTCCGGCACCCCCCTCCCTAGGGGTTCCACCCCAAAAACCCCCCCGCATCAAGGAGTGGAGTTTGCAGCGCAAACTCCAGAAGCAGGGCGCAGCCCTGCGGCCGCAACCCCCCGCCGCTATCCCCTGCCGGCGGCCCCCGCCCGAAATACCGGGCATACCACATATAGTAGCGGTCAAAACAACCCCTACCAAATATATGGATGCAAACCTGCATTCAGCCTAGATGCAAACCCGCATTCAGCCTGAATGCAAACCCGCATCCAGCCTGAATGCAAACCCGCATTCAGCCTGAATGCAAACCCGCATCCGGCCTGAATGCAAACCCGCATCCGGCCTGAACGCGAACCCGCGTCCGGCCTGAACGCGAACCCGCGTCCCGCCTGAACGCGAACCCGCGTCCCGCCTGAACGCGAACCCGCGTCCCGCCTGAACGCGAACCCGCGTCCCGCCTGAACGCGAACCCGCGTCCCGCC
>JAIRMP010000119.1 GCA_031258615.1 Spirochaetaceae bacterium
CGCCTTTTCGTAATTGTTGTTATCCGATTCTTCCTGCGCTTTCTGTACCAACTCACCCGGCGTCAAATTATCATCAATAACGTTACGGCCTGACGCGCAGGCAGACAGCCAAAAACAAAAAACTACCATCAAAACTACTTTCATACTCTTAATTTTAATAACCTTTACGCTGCCAATCAAGATTATGCCCGGAAAGATTCAGTAATTTCAGCGTGGGCGGACATCATCGCGGCCTGCCCTCCCCTACCCTCCCCTGTTTGCCGTAATTTCTTAAACAAAATTCAGGATCATTCCTTGGATACCGGCGGCAGTGTGGAAACTTCTTCAGCCGGATGTTCGTTTACCTGTGTGCTGGTGTACCGGTTCATCTCGATCTGTATTTCGATATGAGCCTCATCGTCCGACTCACCTGGCCCAAGCGGGAAGAAAAAAAGCTGTTCATCGTACTGAAGCGGCACAGTCTGCATCACCGTCCTGCAATGTACACCGCCGTCCGGCGCCTCTGTAAATATCTGTCCCTGCGCGACAAGCACGCCTCTACCGTTGTGGCGCGGGTAAGGCGTAAACTGCACAAAAACAGCGACATTCTCACCCACAATTTTTAGGCCGATTGGACGCCCAGGAAACGTTACCTTGTATATATCCGAATTCCACGCTTCGATGTCGCCTTTTTCAAGTACGCGGGTAATCATACGCAACACAATGGCACGGTCACGCATAGGAGCGATAACAAAATCTCTCGGCTCCGGCGGTCTGGGAGGAGGCGGCCCATCCTTGGCGTTCAATTGAATTTCAGCGCCAATAAACAGTAAAACCGGCGGCAACAAAATATGAAGTATCCGCCTGTTTCTAAAATGCGAATAACGGATCACTTTTTAGTTCTCCTACTGTAGTCCGATGCGTTTATAAAGGCAGGCTCGCCGTACCGGCTGAATTTTTTGCGCTCCGGCAGCTTTATGATCACGATGCTTGAACTGTCGTCACTTTCAAGGTAGCGTAGTATGTCGTCCATGTTTGACGCCGGTATAATATCCGATGCGTCATGATCGTCACTGATGGGAACTATACCGGCAAAATTTTCTGCCGCGTCGGTCAGTTGCGGAACGCTATTTTTACTGTTTTGGCCCTGTGAAAAAAGAAACAAAAAGCAGATGATGGCGGTAGCGGCTATAGCGCCTGCCGCCGTCGCGGTAAACGCCTTTGGAATACGCGCCGGCAAAAACCGCCATAGCTTACCATCGCTATGCCACTTCCGGCCCTCAAGCCTTTCCCACACACGACCTGCAGCCGCTTCAATGACGGCAGCTTCCGGCGCCTCCAGAAGCCCGCCCTTTTCGCCGCCCGCATTCAGATAACGTGACATTTTTCTGTAAGTTTCAAGGGTTTCCCTGCATCCGGAACAAGTCTCAAGATGCTGTTCCATCCTCTCCTTCCACGGTGATGGAAGTTCCCCGTCAAAATAAACCGAAAGAAATTGTTTGTCCGGACACATTTAACCATCTCCTTTCACTAACATCGCGCTCAACCGTTCCCTGGCGCGAAATACCCTTACTTTTACATTACCTTCACTTATACCTAGCATATTCCCAATCTCTTTATAGTTTAATTCCGCATACTCTTTAAGTATAAGTACGCTTCGGAGATTTTCCGGCAGGCTGAGCAAAGCTTGTTTTACCTCCGTCCTGGTTTCTTTTTTTATAAGTATATCTTCACCACTATCGTCTGAACGCCGTTCCTCGCGAAATGCCTTCTGGTAGACATGACGCTCCCTGTCCTTCCGTTTGGCGTAATTCAAAGAAGCGTTCTTTACCACCCTTATCAGCCAATACTTAGCGTCATCAAGTGACGGAAAAGCCATTTTTTTTTCGTGAAGCTTGAAAAACGCCTCCTGGCAAAGGTCCTCCGCCGCCTCTTCATTAACGGCTATCCTAAATGCCACTCTGAAAAGGATGGGAAATACCGCCTCGTACAGTTTACGGAATTCCGCGTCGGTCATCTCATCATCCATTCCCATAACTAAAACCAGTATAATACAAAACCGTTACAGTTGTAAGGCCCCGCAAACCGGCAATTAGCGGCTATAATCGGTTAAATGCTGGTAATTAGTAAGAAACTGTGCAGAAATAACATGACCGTTTGGTCATGTTATTTCCTTATTGCGTAAGCAATTGGACTTGTTTCACAAGTCTTCATAAAATGCTGTGCATTTTGAAAATTAGCCCGGAATGGTAAAACAGAAGCGTCCCGGCCTATAGGCAGCAGTGACTATAGACCGGGACGCCCAAAAGAAACCTAAACCTGACAATCAGGCTGTTTTACCATCAGCAAGGCTGCCGGCCGTGCCTGAGTCTTCCAGCAAACGCAGCACCTTTTGCGGGCAGATTTCGACGCAGGTTCCGCAGGAATTGCATTTGGCGTAGTCTATCGCCGGGATGCCGTTTTCGAGCGTTATCGCCTGTTCCGGACATTTTTTGACGCAGGCCGTGCATTTGCCGCAGCCTGTTTTGCAGGTCTTTTTGACCATAGGCTTTATCGTGTTACGGTTGTTGCAAAAGGCAAACGCCCCGGTTTGTCCCTTGTCAACGACACGGATGATGCCCTGCGGACATTCGCCTACGCAGACCTTGCAGCCCTTGCATTTATCAGCGTCAATCACGGGGATGCCGTTTGGTCCCATGCTCAACGCGTCAAACTTACATGCCCGGACGCAGTCGCCGAAACCCATGCAGCCCCATGCGCAGAGCTTTGTCCCGCCGGAACTTATCTTGGCGCCGCGGCAGGTCTGTAGTCCGGTGTATACCCCCTTGGGCAGCGCGAATTCGCTTGTTCCCTGACAGGCGGCGACAGCAATTACCGCTTTTGTATCGGCGCTGCCGCCGACAAGCGCGGCGCGTTTTTTCGTCGATTCGGCGTCCGATACGGTACACTTATCCGGCGCCGCTTCGCTGGCGGCCACCGCCGAGGCAAAGCCGTCGCAGCCGGGAAACCCGCATGCGCCGCAGTTCGCTCCGGGCAGGGTTTCGCGGATAAGGCCGACAAGCACGTCCGTTTCTACATGAAATACTTTTCTAAAGATGCCGAGCAGGATACCCAAGACGAGGGCAAGCAACGCGGCAAAAATAGCGGTTAATAAAATTATGTTCATAATATCCTCACTTTACCAGGCCGGAAAAACCCATGAACGCCATGGACATAAGCGCGGCGGACGCGAAGAGTATCGGCGTGCCGCTCAAAAAAGCCGGAATAGGGCTTGTGCGTATACGCTTGCGGATTCCGGCAAGCAGAAGCAGCGCGAGGAGAAAGCCCACAGCGACGCCCACGGCGTAGACAATAGATTCGACATAGTTGTAGCCAAACGAAATCGCGTTAAAAGTCGCTCCCAGAATCGCGCAGTTTGTCGTTATCAGCGCAAGGTAGATGCCCATGGAACTGTACAGGCCGGGTATCATCTTTTTTAGAAAAAACTCGACAAGCTGCACGAGGGACGCTATCACGAGGATGAACGCCAGCGTCTGCAAAAACACCATGTTTAGCGGCTTCAGGATGTACATATAGATGGGCCAGGTAACCGCCGTCGCGATCACGGTAACGAAGGTAACGGCCACGCCCATGCCGACAGCTTTGTCCTCGTCACTGGACATCCCGATGAACGGGCATAGCGCGAGGAAGCTCATCAACACTATGTTATCAATTAAAAACGCCTTGATAAAAATACTGAATAGATTCATTTAACAGCACCCCTCCTTATCCCGGTTTACAGCCGCCCTGCTCTGACGCTGTTTGATGTAAAGCCCCAGGCTGATAAACAGGCTGAACACGAAGAAGCCTCCCGGCGGCAGCGTGAAGAACAGTATGGGCTGATAGTTTTCGCCCAGCACCGGAATGTCGAGTATAGAGCCGTTCCCAAGCAGTTCGCGGATAAGCGAAATACCCGCGAGCACCCATGTGTAGCCCAGCCCCATGCCGAGCCCGTCCGCTACCGAGTAAACCACCGGCTGTTTCGAGGAGAAGGCTTCCACCCGCCCCATGATGATGCAGTTTACCACGATCAGCGGTATGAAAACGCCCATCGCTTTCGACAGCGCCGGAAAGTACGCCTGCAAAACATAGTCGATTATCGTGGTAAACGCCGCTATCACTATGATGAATATGGGTATACGCACGGATGACGGTATCAGATTCTTAAACAGGCTGATCACAAGCTCCGACATCAACAGGACGAAGGTCATGGAAAGCCCCATCCCTATGCCGTTGGCGACGCTTGTCGTTACGGCAAGCGATGAACAGAGCCCTATCATCAGGACGAGGAGCGGGTTTTCGTTTACCAGCCCGTTGACAAATATTTGTCCGATTTTTTTCAATTTGTACCTCCATTGGCGGCTATCCATTGCGAGCCAGCCTCGGCCGCGTTTTTTACGATGAGCGCCACGGCGCGGCTTGTAATCGTCGCCGCGGTTATCGCCTCAACGCCGCCGCCATCTTTCTTGACGGCAATATTGGCGTCCGCTTTCATGCCGGCAAACTGCCCAAAAAAGGTGAGTTTTTTGGGTTTGTCAACATAGTAAGTTTCTTTAGCGGCGTTCGCGCCAAGTCCGGGCGTGTCCGATATTTGCAGAATCTTCGCGCCTGTAATCACGCCGGATATGTCAACGCCGACAAGGACGGTAATGTCCGCCTGAAAGCCGCCGGACGAAGCGTTCACCGCCACGCCGATAAGGTTTCCGCCGCTTTTTATCGTGTAGGCCGCGCCTATCGTAACCTTGCCGTCCGCCGCGGACAGCCCGCCGTCCATAGCGGAAAAGTCATCTCCGCTTGGGAACAGTCCCTTCAAAGCGTCATCCAGATCCTTTTTTTGCCTCTCGGCTATCGTTTTTGAAGTCGAATCGTAGACAACCGCGAGGCCCGCGCAGGCTACCGCCGCGAAAAGGACGAGCGCCACGGTCATTTTTATCGTGTCTTTCATTTTTCCACCCCCTTTCCCACCTTTGCCGCCTTTTCAGGCTTTATGTAGCCGTACTTTCTGTGCAGTATGCGGTTAAGGAACGGAGTCGCCATGTTCATTATCAGGATGCCGTAGGTCACACCCTCAGGATAATTGCCAAACGTCCGTATCAGCACGATAAGCAAGCCCGCCCCCGCGCCGAATATCAGCTTGCCTTTTTCCGTTACAGGAGCGCTCGTGTAGTCCGTCGCCATGAAGACCGCGCCGAACACCACGCCGCCGCTCAACACGGAAAAGACGGGGTCAAGCCCCAGCGCCCATGACGCTATGAACGCCGCCGCTATGAGCCCTACAGGGGCGCGCCAGTCTATAGTCTTGGTGGCAAGCAGGAAGATGCCGCCGGCAAGTATCAGCAGTATCGAAGTTTCGCCTATGCAGCCGGCGCGGTTTCCCAGAAATAGATCCTTTAGCATCTCGCCGTAGGAGGATGCGCCCAGGCTCGATTCTACCGCGCCAAAACCGGAAAATCCGCCCTCCTTGATTATGCCGAGCGGAGTCGCCGTGGTCGCGCCGTCAACAAGATTTCCGCCTGAAAACTGGTAGAACGAGGTGCTCAACCCTGACGGTTTGAGCCATGTCGTCATCGCGGCCGGGAAGCTCATCAACAGGAAGGCGCGTCCGGCCAGCGCCGGGTTGAACACGTTCGCGCCGAGCCCGCCGAAAAATTCCTTCGCCACTATGACGGCGAACAGCGCGCCGAGAGCCGTCATCCAGAGCGGGGTTGACGGCGGCACGACGAGCGCCAGGAGGAGGCCGGTTACCGCCGCCGAACAGTCTTTTATCCTGATGTCCTGCCTGGTAATCCGCCGGAACAGCGCCTCGCCTATCACAGCCGCCGCGACAGAGACTGCCACGTTTAGGAGGGCGCTTACGCCGAATATCACGATTCCCCAAACGGTAACCGGCAGCAGCGAGATTATCACGCGGCTCATTATACTGGCAGTATCGTCCGCGCGGACTATGTGCGGGCTTGATTGTATATAAAGTAGTTTTGCGGCTTGATTTTCGTTTTCCGCCATTAGTTCCTCCTTAAGCCTTCGCCGCGGACTTTGCCGCCGCCGCGTCCGCCCTGGCCTTCGCCCGGGCGGCCTTTGCCGCCAAATGGTTACGCAGGTTGAATTTGCCAACGCGGAAACGCTGAACCAGCCGTATCCTGGCTGGACAGTTGAACGTACACGCCCCGCACTCTATGCAGTCCATCAGCCCTATATCCTGCGCCTCGTCCAGATCGCCTGATTCCAGCGCGTTGTTCATCAGAACGGGAAACAGGCGGGCGCTGCAATTTTTGATACAGCGTCCGCACCGTATACAGTTATGCTCAGGCTCCGTGTACGTTTCTTCCAGCGTGAGGAAGTTTATGCCGGACGTGTTTTTTTGTACCGGGATGTTGGCGTGCGGAACGGCAGTCCCCATCATCGGGCCGCCGAAAATAATTTTTGCCAGCTTGTCGTAGTTGATATCGAAGTATTCAGGCGGAAAGTCGGCAAGAATCGTACCTATAGGCGCCACGATATTGCGTGGATTGCCGCACGCGCCGCCCGAAACGGTGAGCCCGCGCTTTATCAGCGGGCGGCCTATCGTGAAAGCCTCGCCTATGGCGAGCAGGGTGCCGATATTCTGCACGATACAGCCCGCCTCGCCTGGCAGTTTGCCGGAAGGCACCTCCCTGCCGGTGAGGGCGGTTATCAGCATCTTTTCGCCGCCCTGCGGATACTGCGTCTTACAGAGGCTGACCGTGATCTCACCGGGATAGCCGCCGTCCGCAATCGCTTTTTCAACTTTGGGAACAAGGAATTCCTTGTTGTCCTCCATACCTAAGATAGCCCTGTTCACGCCGGTTATCTTCATTAGAATAGCGATCCCTCTTACGATCACGTCAATCTTTGCGCTTATCGCCGCCTCGTCCGTTGTGAGGTAGCCTTCGCACTCCGCCGCGTCCGCGATAATCGTGTCGATCGTTAAGTTGGGAGGCACGTTCAGCTTTACATGAGCGGGAAAGCCCGCGCCGCCCATGCCGACTATCCCGGCATCCCGTATGCGTTTCAGCGCTTCATCTTTCGTGCAGGTGAACGGGTCCAGCGGCGCCATGAACAGATCGCCTGACACCGACGGATCCGCTTCGATGATGATGCAGGGGCCTTCCGTATTGTTGGACTGTGTCCGCATCTCGATTTTTTTTACTATACCGGCAATGGAAGCATGTACCGGAACCGTCATGGGGCCGGGCGCCGCGGCATCGGCTATCACCTGACCCCTCTTTACAGCGTCGCCAACCGCTACAACAGCCTTGTTGGGCGCTCCTAAATGCTGATTGATGGGAATAACCACTTGTTTCGGTGTTGGAACAAGCTCAGCCGGCTTCCCGGTGGTGCGATCCTTCCTTTCAGGGATATGGATACCGCGCCTAAATGTACACTTTTTTGCCATTCATGGCCTCGTCAATTTTGGATTTTAGATAATTTTATACTCACTGTTACTATACCGTCAAGAAAAACCCACCAGTGGGTTTAACACCCACCAGTGGGTTTAACGTACGCCAATAGCTGAGGAGTCGTCCTTGCGAGCCGCTAAGCGTGAAAGATAACGGTTACACGCTTCGGCCTTCCAAGCAGCTTTACAAGCAGGGTGGAGTTTGCGGCAGGCCAGCCTGCACCAAACGGACGCCAATGGCTGACTCATTGTCCTTGCGAGCCGCCGAGCGTGAAAGATAACGGGTTGGGCCTGGAGTTTGCGCGGTAAGCCAGCCGCTAGGCGGCGGCGCAAACTCCTATGCAAGCGCGAAGCGCTTGCACCGTTTCATGAATCGGCGTCCTAGATTTTTAGCCGGCGCATTATTTTTTGCAGGAACGGCGGAAGGAAAAATGACAGCGGCAGGGAAACTAAAAATCCAATACCCCAGCCGCTCAGCCATGGCTCTACAAAATGTTCATTCAACCCAACGTTTATAACAACCATCGCAAAGGACATAAACATCGACATGATGACCGCCATGCATAAACCGAAAAAAAATATCTGCCTTATACTCAATCCTACTCCTTCCCAAGCGGCGGTCAGATCGGAGAAGCCGCTTGGATTTTATGTGTATACATAAAACATACCGATAAATCGAAAAGAGGCCCACCGAAGATTCAGGCGGCGTATTTAAGGCGGCCGGTTGTCGTCAGGATTGATTTGCGGGAATACAAGCCCCGCCGCGCCTATGTTCCAGCTTTCGCGTTCCTCCCGCGCAGCGTTGAGCCGTCGTCCTTCCGAGCGGCTTTACAAGGAGGGTGAAGTTTGCGGCAGGCCAGCCTGCACCAAACATACGCCAGCAGGCCAGCCTGCACCAAACGGACGCCAATGGCTTAGGAGTAGTCCTTGCGAGCCGCTAAGCGTGAAAGATAACGGTTACACGCTTCGGCCTTCCAAGCAGCTTTACAAGCAGGGTGGAGTTTGCGGTAAGCCAGCCGCTAGGCGGGCGGCGCAAACTCCTATGCAAGCGCGAAGCGCTTGCACGCGATACCTTGACGTTTTTTTTTACAGCCCGCTATAATCTTATTATGAACTTGCGGAAAGGCTCCACGGCTCCCAAAAAAGCTAAAACTAACGCCTCTGCCGCTCTAGCGAATAAAACATTCGCTCTAGCGGCAAACTCTCCGGCTAGAGCGAATGACTCTGACGCTAGAGCGGCAAACTCTCCGGCTAGAGCGAATGACTCTGCCGCTAGAGCTGGCAACTCTCCGGCTAGAGCGGATGACTCTGGCGCTCTAGCGGCAAACTCTCCGGCTAGAGTTGGGAACCCTCCAGCCATGACTGGGAACTCCGCGGCTAGAGTTGGGAACCCTCCAGCCATGACTGGGAACTCCGCGGCTAGAGCGGATGACTCTGGCGCTCTAGCTGGCAACTCTCCAGCTAGAGCGAATATCTCTGCCGCTA
>JAIRMP010000148.1 GCA_031258615.1 Spirochaetaceae bacterium
GTTTCCCTTCTCATTCCGCTATCAAGGTTTCACTTCAAGAATGAAAAGACTGGAGTGATTTCAAAAAAATTTTTGTACGAAGGCTATTGACACGGGAGCACATCATATCAGGAGTTTGCCAGGCAAGCGCTACGCGCTTGACCAGGCAAACTCCAACCGTTGTTCACTGGGGGGTTACGTTGTCGCGGGGGGTTGCGTAGACAACGCCGCCGCGATCCGTTTGGCGAACAGCTTTCCTTCCTCGCGGACGTGGGACAAGAGCGGGTTGTCTTCGAGTTTGCCCAGGACGGCATCCCGTTCGGCGGCGCTGTTGTAGGTTATATTGCGGAACGGGTCCGTGTGGTCCTTGTTTTTTGCCGCGTAGACCTGCTCCTCCAGATAGCGGCGTATACACGCCGCTTCGTCAAGGAATGCCTCCCAGTCCGCGCCGGTGATCGAAACGCCGCCGCGCAGCAGGCGCAGGACGGCGAGCGCGTTCAGAGCCTTGTCCAGCGGGTATTCGGACAAGAGCCGCCTGTACTCGGCGTGTACCGCCTCCCACGAGGACATCTCCCCGCTCCGCACCGCCTCCCTCAGCGCCTCAGCCTTGCCGTGCGGCACAAGCTGACCGCCAAGGTTCTCCCAGTTAAAAGAGACGCTTTCATCGTGAGCCAAAGAGAAGCCCTCGAAGTCGAAGTCGTTCCTCTCAAAGAAGTAATCGACAAGCGTTTTCACCGCGTAGTACGTGAGCATATCGCGGTAGGCCGCCATGCCGCGCCGCGCCTTCACCACGATTACGGGCAGGCCGGAATGTTCCAGCACGCCGGGCGGCGCGTATAGTTTATCGTCATCGTCTATAGAGCCGCGCCGCTCTTCCAGCCATGAAAGCGCTGCTATAATTTCCGCCGCCGTATCGGGCGCGAGGTAGTCCGCCTCAAAGTGCTGCCCGGCAAACGCCCGCTTGTCCCGCGCGCGCACCTTCCATGTGTTGCGTTCCAGCGCGTACAGGTTGTACATCCACCAGTAGGCTGGCATCAGTACCCGCAGCGCGTTTTCGCTGTTGTTGGTGAGCAGGCAGAACGGCAGCGGGATGTCCAGTTCAAACGGATAGTTTCCCTTCGCTATCATCGTAAAAGAGGCGAAGCGTGAGTTATGCTTCAGCGAGCTTGAAAGGCCGGACCAGAAACCTCGGCCCGCAATGATCTCCCCGTCGTTCCCCCTGCTGTTGTGGTTCGAGCCGACTGTGGAGCCGGCGGCCATGTTCGACTGCCCCATCACCATTGACGCTATCAGGAAGGAATTGTTGTGGTGCTGTTCGTGCGCCGGGAACACGAGGTTGTTCAGCACCTCGCAACAGGACACGGTTGAATTATCGCCGAGTATGGAATGTATGAGGCGCGCGCCGTACTTTAGGCCGCAGTTGTCGCCCAGCACGAAACGCACCGCCTTGCTGCCGTAAAAGACATGGCAGCCGTAGCCGATGATCCCGTTCACCAGTTCCACCCCTTCCCCTATCTGCGTCGGCTCCCTTTCGTCCGACTTTATCGTGATGTTTTTTAGTTTGTTCGCGCCCTTTATGTACGCGCAGCCGCCCACGCGCACGTCCTTCAGCGTTTTGCAGTGTTTGATGATTACGCCGTGCCCGATCTCCCCGTAATACCCGCGGCGCGAGTCAACCGAATTCTGCGTGATCCGCTTGAACGCGGCCATCAGCTCGGTGTCGTCGCGTCTTGTTACCCAGAGGTAAGCGTCCGCGCATACCATGCCGGCAAACGGCAGCACGCCGCGTCCGCCTGATTCGTTTACAGGCTCTATCCAGACGCGCACGGCCTCCTCCTCCCCGTCCTTTATTACGCCTTCGCCGAACTTGGAGTGGTTTGTCGTGTCCATCTCGTTTATGGACGAGAGTATCACCCCGTCCCCGATTATGTAGTGCGATATGTACGCGCAGTCGTGTACCGCGCAGTGGTCGCCTATGTCGCACGAGATGATTCTGCTCCGCGTAATCCCGCACGGCACGGTATAATCGTGATAGCGTAGCGTGCCCCCCGCGCACGCGCCTATCCGCACGCGCCCGGCAAATAAGCTGTCCCTGATGTACCTAGGGTCGAAGCGGCTGGTAACAAACACGTCGTCCCAGCGCGCCGATATGTTTCTGTTCTTTACCAAGGCGTCGATTTCCCCCGGCTCAAGATGACGGAAATGTTCCTGCCCGCGCCCGCCGCGGGATCGGTACATCCCGTCAAGCTGCCTGTCCCGCAGGTAGTATTCGTCCTGGCCCTCCGGCAGAAAGTCCCCGGCTATAAAATCGTACCCGTACCGTTCCTCCGATTCGGTGTAAACGGTTGTCATCCCGATTCCTTGGCGGAGCGCTTCATTATCACGTCCCACTGTGTGGCCAGCATACCGGCAAGCATCAAGAGGAAGCCCAGCAGTATGCGCGGCCCCGGCTTTTCCGACAGCAGCAGTATTCCGCCGATTGCGGCGAACACGCTCTCCATGCAGAGGATCACCGAGGCGTGGGCGGGCGGGGCGTCCCGCTGGGCCACGACTTGCAGCGTGTAAGCGACGCCGACCGACATGATGCCGCCGTAAAGCAGCGGGATTGCCGCGTCAAGCAGCATTGACGGGTGGAAGCCGGACGCCCCCATCTCCGCCCCGAAGCCGGCGTACAGCCCGCCTGAAAAATTTGTCAGCGCGAAGGCGAACGACAGGAGCCCGCAGACTATGAATTGGCCGCAGGCAAGGCGGAGAGCGTTAGTTCTCTGTACCAGCGCGTCTATCAACAGGACGTGCGCCGCCCAGAAGATGCCGCTCACCGCGGTGAGGATGTCGCCCCTGTTGACGGTTTGCAGTTTCACGCCGCCTATCACAAAGAAGAGGCCGGCAAGCGCCAGCACAGCGCCCACCCATGTCTGCAAGCCCGTCTTCCTGCCGAGAAATATTCCGAAAATCGGCACCAGCACCACGTACAGGCCGGTCAAAAAGCCGCAGTTGCCGGCTGTTGTCCAGACGATCCCGATCTGTTGCAGGCTTGCGCCGGCAAAAAGGCAGACGCCCGCCGCCACACTCGAAAGGATTAAAAATTTACCGGATTGTTTGTTTTTAAGTCCGCTTTTCCGCGACTTTTTATCGTTAAAAAGGATCAGCGGGACGAGCGCCGCCCCTCCCAGCAGGAATCGTATTCCGTTAAATGTAAAAGGCCCTATATAGCTCATGCCCGCCCGCTGCGCGGTAAAGGCAAAGCCCCATATACAAGCGGTGAGTCCCAAAAGTATGTCCGCTCTGATTGCGACTTT
>JAIRMP010000153.1 GCA_031258615.1 Spirochaetaceae bacterium
GCTTACCGCAAACTCCAGGCCCAACCCGCTCTCTTTCACGCTCAGAGAATGGCAAGGACAATGACTCAGCTATTGGCGTACGTTTGGTGCAGGCTGGCCTGCTTTCACGCTCAGCGAATATCAAGGCCGACTCTTAAGCTACTGGCGTATGGTTGGTGCAGGCTGGCCTGCTGGCGTACGTTTGGTGCAGGCTGGCCTGCCTGAGGAGGGCGGACATATCTTTGGGGTAGGGGGCTTCCAGTAGCAGATCCGTACCGTCCCTGGCGGGCAGCCTTAGTTTTGCGGCGTGCAGGGCGAGGCGTCCGATCAGCGGGCGTTCGTCGAACGGGTCGCCGCGCCAGCCCTTTTTGATTGAGGAAAGGAACAGCGGATTTTCGCTGCCGTACAGCGGGTCGCAAATTATCGGGAGGCCCAGACTTGCAAGGTGAACCCTGATCTGGTGCGTCCTGCCGCTTTCCGGTTCCGCCTCAATGACGGAGACGCGGCCCGCGCTGTAAAGCAGCCGGAAACGGGTCAGCGACTTTTTTCCGCGGTATTTGTCGATAATGGTTCTGTGGAGTTTGTCGCCGTTCACCACAAGCGGGGCTTCGCACACGGTTTCTGACCATTGCGGAACGCCGCAGACCCCGGCGGTATAGGTCTTATGAACTGCCCTTGACTCAAACGCGATCGACAGGCGGCGGTGGGCGGCGGCGTTTTTTGCAAAAACGACGATTCCGGACGTGCCTGAATCTATGCGGTGAACGGTAAATAGCCGCCTGCCTGTCACTTCGGCCAGCAGTGTATCAAGGCGGCGCTTTGAGTAGTTCCAGCGGTCGGCGGAGACAGCAAGACCTGAGATCTTATTCACCGCGAGAATGTCATCGTCATCGTAAATTATTGAAAAAAGCCTTGGTTTCAATAAATCCTCACAAACCACTATATTTTTTGCGCATAAATGCCGACATTTTAGGCAACGGCAATTATCTTTACAACTGTAACAGATTGGTCGAAAATAAAAAGCCGTAAAGGACGACTCTTTGCAGTACGTTTGTTGAAGGGGAAAGATATGGGATGGAGAAATTTGCGTTTTATTTATTTGACGTCAGTTCTTGCTGTTTTGCTGGCAGTGCCGGCTATAACCGCCCAGGCGGGCGGAAATAAGGAGAAAAACAGTTCAGAAGTTGTTGTGCAGCGTGTTGACAATAACAGCCTGATACGTTTGCGGATATACATTGATGGAAAGGTGGCAGGCGTACTAAAGGTGGGTGAAACGTCTACTTACAAAATCCGTAACGGACCTCATACCATACGCGCCGCATTTGAGGATTATCAGGCGCGAAGTACCGAAGTTACCCAGTTCACTGCCAATAATTCACGGCTGTTGTTTACCGTTACCGATGAATCAATTGTTGCGGTAGGGAAGGAGAGCATACAGGGGAACACGCCCGCCGTAGCTGTATCGTCTATGGGAGATAACGCCTTGCTGATGGGGACTTCAATTGAAACCTCGGTTCGTAATTCGTTTGATCGCGCCACAAAGTCCCTTAAAAAGAAGCAAAAAGTCGCAGTCATCAATGTTGACGCCGACAACATCAGTGAAGGGGACTATATTCTTGAAGAACTTACATACCTGACCGTTCATTCAACTAAAGGGTTTCAGGTTATAGACCGCCGTGCGGTTGACGCTTTCAGGGCAAGCAACGGCATAGGCGTGCCGTCTTACAATAATGATTATATCCTTATGCTGATCGGACAATTGCTTGGCGCGGATATAATTTTAACCGGCAGGCTGGATGGAATCGGTGAATTGCGCCGCCTCCGTGTCAAAGCGCTTGATGTTAAGACAGGCCGTTTGCTGGGCAATTCAAGCGAACGTGTATAGATATGGTGAGCCACAACACGGCACAAGGAAATCCGTATTAGGTCGTGTCCGCCTCACGGCGGACAAGGCTCCTCACTAAAAAACCCGGTATCAGAATTGAGTTCTGAAACCGGGTTCATTTTTTAAAAACCATCCCTGCCGCAATCAGGTTCAAACGAGACAAGCAAGTGGTCCGGCACGCGCCTACTATCAAATTTTAAAAAATTTCTTTAGTCTTATTTCTAAATGCCGAAAATAATTACAAGCCGGCCTTTTGGTCCGGCCTGTAGTAAGGGCGGTAACGCCGGGCAGCGCGGCTGTAAGACAGCGGTACGCGGCGCGGACGAAAGACAAACCCGCGTGTTTTGGAGTGAATAATGGCACAAAAGAATGGATTATCGGCCTATAGGCAGACAAGGATAAAGACGGCGAGCCAGGGGCAGCTCATAGTAATGCTCTACGATGGCGGGATCAGCAACCTGGACCACGCGCTGGAACTGCTTAACCGCAAGGCGGGCTCTAAAAAAAGCCCGTCAAAAATTGAAGAAATAGGCAAGTCCATCCTGAAGGCACAGGAAATAATAACCGAACTGATGGTTTCTCTTGATTTTGAGCAGGGCGGCGAGATAGCCGAGAATCTTTTTGCGCTGTATACATGGTTCAACAAGGAATTGCTTGAAGCCCACATAAAATCGGACGCGGCGCGTATCCTGAACGTAAGGAATCTGCTGGACCGTATGCGCGCATCGTGGGTGGAGATTGCGGCGAGTCATTCGGCGGGCGAAAAACCGGAAGCTGCCGCCGGTATCAACATTGCAGGTTAAACCACTATGGCTGTCATCGCTCCGTTAAATCCATCGGCGGCAAGGCTTTCCGAGAGCGAGGTCAAAAACCGCGTGTCAGTCTTGAGGCGTTTCAAGGGGCTGTTGATCGAACAGAGGCAGCGCCTCCACAGTTATATCGAAATTCTTGACAGGCAGAAAGATGTTATAGAGAAGGGCGGAACGGAAGACCTTATGGCGCATGTCGAGATGGAAGAAAAGGTTGTCGCCGGTATAATTTCGCTTCAAAAATCAATTGAGCCCATGCGTTCCATGTATGAACTTGCGGCGGCGGACGGCGATACCGAAACCGGGATACCGGAACTCAACCTGACCCTGGAAAAATTAAAAAACGAAGCGGCGCGGCGCGCGGAAAACAACAAGACCCTGTTACAGAAACGCATGGCGGCGATGCGTAACGAATTAAAGAGTTTACGAAGCAACCCTTACTCGAAGCGAAAATCTATCTACACCGACAACCAGAGCGCCACCCTGTTCGACATATCAGGCTGACCTGCCGGTCGGCGTACCCTCCCGCCTGGCTTATGCCTGTGCCGCGGGCAGGCAGGCGGGTTAATAGTGAATGGTTAAATAGTATCCCGACACCATTATAACAGCGGGTAAAATAGAGTATACTGTGAGGCATAAAAACCAAATGGGGGGAAACCTATGACGTGAGAAATACAAAGTAACGCTGACGAAGGATGAGGAGCATATTATTCGCGGTATCCTTAACCGTGGAAAACACGTAGCGCAAAAACGGAGACTCATCTCAGGTACTGCTGTTTGCAAACGAGGGTTGCACGGACGAACAGATAGCGGAGCGGACAGGATGCGCCGCCGTGCCTATTCCGGTCTCTACATGACCGTATTCCGGTTTAATACCGCGTCGCTATAACCGCTGTCCTTATGAGCGCTGATATGCGCCGCTTCTACCGGAATAACATAAACAAAAGACGGACGCTTTTGCATTATCCAAAAACGGTTTTTAGGTCTATCACGCAGCCGGGGAGTACGCCCACGGGAAGTTCCGCCGCGATGCTGGTATCGAAAGCCGTGTAGCGGTATTTTTTGTTTTTCAACAAGTAGGTTCCTACCAATTTTTTTACGGGGTCTACGATCCAATACTCTTTTACGCCGGCATCTTTGTAGATGTTAAGTTTAT
>JAIRMP010000162.1 GCA_031258615.1 Spirochaetaceae bacterium
TTGCCGCTGTTCAGTGTGCCGGTGGCACAATGAACACGCGGTACAATGGGACGGCAGCCCCGAAATGAGCCGATTGGAGCGAAAGGGGGCGGTAGCCCCCTTTGTTAAAGCACTAGAGAGCAAGAAAAAGTTCTGAAATCGCTCTACGCCTGAATAGTTACAAGATACCAATCATATAAAAATCTTTGATGAAGTACATAGTATCAATGAGGACGGTGGAATATTATAGGCATAGTAAATGATGTGGTTTTATTTGTAGTTGAAACTGAAATTGCGGATAATATAGTGAGAATTATATCGGCAAGAAAGGCTAACAAGACTGAACGGGAGATGTACAGTGGAGAAAACAATTTATGATCAAGCGTTTTTATTACTTGCTTTTTCTATAAAATTGTCCTATAGTTTTTATCGGGTTAAAACAATGAGAATTTCTACAAAGGGCAGTTATTCACTTGAAGCTCTGTTGTATATGGCTTTGCTGCCTGAGGGTGAATCTGTCAACACAAAGGATATTTCCAGGAATACCGGTATCTCTGAAGGGTATCTGGAACAACTGTTCATAAATCTGCGCAAAGCGGGCCTGATAACGGGTATACGCGGGCCGAACGGTGGATACCTGCTGGGACGGAGCCCGGATAAGATAAGCGTGGGCGCGATACTGCGCTCTGTTGAGGGCGACCTGAAACCTACCGAATGTGTCGATCCAAAACTTTGTCCGGTTGAAGCAAGTTGTGTAAACCGCCATACCTGGCAGAATCTGTACAAAGGGATCAAGACCTTTATCGATTCGGTAAAACTGTCCGATCTGACGAAGGACTATAGTTCCAACAACGATCCTGAGTATGTGATATGAAAATTTCAAAACGCGGACGGTATGGAATACGGCTTCTTATAGACCTTGCGGAAAACCGGTACAGCGATCATGTTACACTGGTGAGCGCCGCGACGCGCCAGGCAATATCGGCGCGTTATCTGGAACAGGTCGCGATTATTTTGCGGCGGGCCGGTTTTATACGCTCGATAAAGGGAGCGTCCGGCGGCTACACGCTCGCCAAGCCTGCCGAAGAAATAATAATTGGAGATGTGCTGCGCGTACTGGAAGGCGATATGCTGATAGCGGACCCTCCGCCGGACGGCAGCAGCAAATTTCAGCGTTGTATTTGGCGTAACGTGTACGAACCGCTCAACAGGCGCATCGCCGAAATAATCGACAGCGAAACACTCGCCTCACTGGTCGGTACCGTTGAAGATGACGCCTATATGTACTTTATATGAACGCTTCCTTACTATATTACACTTTCTGGGTACAAACCTGTTAGGCGGAGGAACGACAGCGGCAGTTTCGTCTGTCATGGCGCGCCGGGTTGTAACCTTTTAGTTACTTCAGGTCGCGTACAGAACGATGCGGTTTGTAAAAAAATCTTTTTGATGGGGTCAATGAGGAGAGACAGCTTGTTGCGGCTTGTACCGTTGGTGGTATTGGCGGGACTTTTTGGGAGCTGCCCGAGCGAGGAGCTTAACCCTGGAGACGGTGGTAAATCTTTTTGGGCGATGAATTTAGAAAACAATGAGCCTTACACCCTTACGGCGGATCTGCTGGCAGAAGGCGCCCATTGCAAAGTCTGGGTGGAGAAGGCCGCCCAGGGACGTTTGCCCCCTGCCACAGCCGCCTACATAGCCGGTAAGTACGACAATCATATTTACGGCATTATGACAGGCGCCTTCGACATCGGACCTTTTAAAGTGCAAAATATTGAGTTTAAAAGTATCATGGAATTTGCGGACAGGCTGACGGACGGAGACGGGAAGCTGACTATCCTGATGCTGGATATCCAGGATGGTTATACAGAAAAATCCGGCAGTTATACCGCCGGTTATTTTTACCAGGCTGATTTTTTTAACAAAAACATCTACCATAACTCCAACGAAACGGACATGATATACATTGATACTTACCCGACAGAACCTGCCGGAGATGACGCGATGGGAACCCTGGCCCACGAGATGCAGCATTTAATGAACTTTGCAACCACCCTGGTTTTACGGCGCACGGATACTAAGATCAATCAAATGGACGTATGGGTTGACGAGGGGCTTTCCAGCGCGGCGGAATACGTTTACAAAGGGGCGCATGTGGCGCAGCGGTATGAGTGGTTTAATGATGACAAACAAAAAACCATAGCCCGGGGAAATAACTTTTTTGTCTGGGGAAACCTCCAAGGCGCTTCCATACTGGACGATTACGCGACAGTATACCTGTTTTTCCAGTGGCTCCGCATACATTCCGGCGACGGCGCCGGTATCTACAGAGAGATCATAGCGTCGGAGTATTCCGATTACCGGGCGGTAATAGCGGCGGCGAAAAATAATATATCCTGGTTCAACGAGGGGTCATCTTGTAAATGGAAAGATATTTTTGAACCGTGGCTTGCGGCCAACTATATAAACGCGGAAAGCGGCAAGTACGGTTACAACAACGATCCAACGCTAAAAGATGTTAAAGCCAAAACCGCGCCCGCCGGAACTACCAGCCTCCAGCTTCTTCCAGGCGAGGCTGTGTACAGCAGAACTAGTACCGGCGGCACTATATCCGACTATGCTTCCGGTTCCGGCACAAATATCACGTATGCCGGGCTAAAAAAAGATGGTACGGTAAGCAGCAGTTATACATACTCAGGCGGGGCGCTCCTGACCTACAATGTGAGTACATCGGGCAATGTGAAGGAAACCGGGAAACTTACCGGCGTGGCAGAGGAAGCCGCCTCGCAAACCGGCGTCCTTTTGTCCCGCTCGCCGGGCATAGCCGGGCCGGAGTCGGCTGTACAGATAGACGCGCGCGATATGCTTGCCCGTAACGGTCACACTGACTGGGCGGAAATGTTTAACGGCGTGGAAATCTTTGGGAAGACCGCCGCGGCAGGGAGCGCCTTAACGGGCGCGGCGGGCATACGATGAACAGGCCGGCGTTTCTGGTCCTGCTGCTATGCGCCGCGTCCCTTGCGTCCGGGCTTGGCCGGGGTGAAAAAAAGGACGGGCCTCAAAAAATGCCTGAAACTGAATCTGTAAAACCGGGGACCACAGGCGGGACCGGCGGCGAAGCCGCCCCGCAAAGCCGCCTTGTCAGGGTCTCAGGGCGTGTGCGTCTCGTAGGGAGCGCCGTCTTTCCTGAGCTGGTGATCAGCGGCGAGAACCGTGAATGGTTTATAGACAGGGACGAGCAGCCCTTGCTTGCCGAATTCCAGCAGCGCATTGTTACCGTTGAGGGTACGGAAAGCTATGTTGACCTTACATTTGCTAACAGCCTGCCGGCTGGCCGCCGTTACACACTGAAAAACATCCGCCTGATCGGCGTAAACCACTCACAGTGAACATCAGGCCGGCAACTTCTGCACAGGCCTGGAGTTCGCCTAAGCAAGCGTGCAAACTCCGCCCGCTTGTCGAGCCTCCTCGCATGGATTGCTTCGCGCCCGCAGGGCGCCCACAAGCCGCTAACACCGCCGGGCTGCTGAATCAGCCGGCTACGGCGTTTTCACATGGTTGTAGTCATTGTTCAGAAAATTTTCATCGGTGTAAACAACCGAGCGTGTTTCAACATTGAAATTCGTCAATTGAGTGCCCGCGCTCTTTTTGCTGCCGGGTCTGTTCTCCCCATTGATGGCCCAGTTGCAGTTGATCGCGCCCAGCGCGTCCACACTGCCATCCGGCTTCGGGTTGTTGGCCCAAAGCGTAATCATACGGTCCACTATACTGAAGTTGCGCCCGGATGTATCTTTAAACGCGAATCGGCTCACCAGGGTCGACTGGACATCGTCTATTGTAAGGCCGTTCAAAACCAGCGAGGTTGTCAGAACCACCAGCTTGGCGAGCACCTCTTTTATCGTATTCACATCGGTGGCGTTTATACTTTCGGTAGGCTTTTCATGCGCGCTGCGCAGATTGAAATCATTAAAATCATCTTGACGCAGCTTATCGAAGTTGGCCGCCGCCATGATAACGGACAGCATTTCAAACTTCAGCAATGTCGGATCCCATTCCGACACGTCGCCCTCGGCCAAAATATGCGGAATGTTCGCCGCGTTCGGGAAACGGTAGGAGCCGTTTACCCGTTCAAGGTAGTATTCCTCAACCCTGCCGTCATACGTTTTCACCTTGATGGTGTTGTCCGCGAAAGCGATGTCGTTTACCGATTTTATGGCGCTCCCTGCCACACCGGAAAGGGCGGCGGCGCGCCTTACAACGGATTCTTTGGGACTGAGGATGGCGACAAGAAAGCTGCTTCCCGCTTTTACTTTGGCAAGCCCCTCGCCGATATACTTTTCGAGGGCCGGTTCGAACGTATGCTCGCACGTGAAGCCGATCGAGTTCAACTGAACCCTCAGGTTCGCCGGGGTAAGGCTGACTGGCGCGGCCTTTTCGATATTGAATTGTAGTCTGGTAGGTGTAAAACCCATAAAAAACTCCTTGCCCCATGAGGGGCATTCCCCGGCTCCCGCCGGGGGATTGCTTTTGATAAGCGGGGCATAGGCCCCGCCTGTTTTACCGGCTATGATGTGCGCCGGGGTGCACATTCCGAATTAACTGCTGCCGATCATCACGTTGGCAGAGGCCGCCTTGAAAGTATCGCCTGTAGGGCCTGTTCACCCGCCGCAGCAAGCGCAAACTTGTTTGCCCGAACACCGGCGGCGGGGCCGGGGACTAAACCAGTTCAAACACCTTTTCTATGCTGGCTATAGACGGATGGCCGGCGCTTATTTCCACCGCCAGCAGGGCGGGGTAAACGTCCGCGCCTTCGGAGGAGATGGTCAGGTTGCCGGCAAACAGGGCGCCGCCGCCTAAAGGCCGGTCAGAGGCTAAAAGCGCTTCAAAGCTGGAGCCGATCCATCCCGTCAGCGCTTTCTCCAGAAGTTCTTTCTGTCCGGCGCTCACGCTGCCGGCCGGGCGGTAAGCGCTTGACCACGTGGAGCCGGGAACGGGAAAATCGGGCGTTTCCAGGCCGGTACGCACGGCGGCGCCGCCCGGAGTCTTCTGGATACGGACAAGCACGGGCCTGACATTATTGGCCGCGATGATTTTCACGTTGGCCAGGAAGATGTAATTCCTGCCGTTCACAATCTGGCTGGTTACCAGCAGCGGGGTGAACACGTCGATGTCGCTGCCCACCGCCTCTTTGAACGCCGCCAGCGCCTCGCCGCCGGGAGCGGCAAACTTTGACCAGCCCCCCAGATGAAAACCGCCAAGCTCGGTCAGGTAGAGATGCGGCTGTCCGCCCTTTTCCACATCGAAGGTAAGCACGTCTTCGTAAATGATCGTCTGCAGTTCCCACGGCCTGTAGGCGGCAAACTGAACCTCCGCCTTGCCTTCCTTCACCGCCTGAAACGTGAAGCGTTTCGTGCCGGGCGCGCCGTGAAGCCCCGAATGGGCGGGCGTGTAGGACAGGTCGTAAAGGACAAACCCCTCCAGCTTTGCCAGAACGGTATGATAACCGCTTGAGGCGTTGTTGTCTTTGCGGGTGATCGTTATTTTTTCACCTATTTTCATATTTTTACTCCTTGCCCAACGCTCCTTGCGCGTTGGGCGGTTGTTTTGATAAGCGGGACACACGCCCCGCTTGTTGTTGCCGGCTCAGGCAAACTTGTTTGCCCGAACGCCGCCGGCAGGTGTGCGGGTTAGGTGCCTGAACTCGCCAACGTAGCGCCCGCCGTGATGGTAACGTCATCGGTAGCGGTTTTCCCCGTGATGGTCGCGTCGTTGGTGGAAGCCACCGCCCCGCCGCTGATAAGGCCGGCAGCGGCGCCGTCCGTGTTGGTTACGCCCTGTATAACAGGTGAACTGCCGGTAATCGCTACGCTGTGGCCGCCATTTGTAAGGTATGCATTGGTGTTGGTGACGGCGCCGGTTCCCAGTTTGAGCTTGCCCTCTGTGCCAGTGCCGCCTTTCAGGACCAGCGTTGCCGGCGTGGTACCCACCCACAGGAACACAACGGCGCCGTTGGCCGTTAGGTCGATGGTCGCGTTGTTTACGGTGAGGTCTATTCCGTCGCCGTTGGTACTTCCCTTGGCGAGAGTGATAACGGCCGAGTCGTGAGCAAGGCCGGCCAGGACGGGGCCCGTTCCGGTTCCGGTGATGGACGCCGTAGTCGTCGCCCCGGCAAAGGCAATGGTGGTGTTCGCGCCGACCGCCTGCCACGCGCCGCTTGCGCCGCCTGTGATCTTCCCGTAACCGAGCGCTACCTCGCCCGCGCCTGACAGCTTCGCGCCGCCAGAGCCTGCCGCGCCGGTGAGGACGAGGCTGCCGCCGCTCCCTATGGTAACGTCACCGTCCGCCACCAGTTCCGCGCCCGCCGCCACGGTGAGCGTCTCACTCGCCGCGATGGCAAGCGATCCGCTGCCGTCCACGACAACCGTCCCGTTCACCGTTACGTCGCCAACGGGCGCCGCCGCGCCGCTAAAGATCGCCGTGCCGTTCACCGTAACTGCCGCGCTCGGAGCCGCCGCCGCCGTAAAGACGCGGACGGTGTTTGCCGGAATCACGAGGTCATCGTCGGTGATCGTGGTTGACCCAAGGGTCACCTCGGTAAGAGTACTCTCAATGAGGAATTTAGCGGTGCCGGCCGTTACTACAGCCGCCGTGACGGAGCCTGTGCCGGCGACGGTCGTAAGAGCGTCAAACGTCCCAATACTGGTCAGCGTGCCGTTCACCGTGAGCGTCGTAACAGCGTCAAACGTCCCGCTTTCGGCGGTCAGCGTCCCGTTCACCGTGAGAGTGAGCAAGGTGGAAGCGTACGCCACGTTCGTGGTAAGCTCAATCCCCGCCGGAACGGTAAGGGAGGTCGCTTCGCCATCTGCGGTGTTTGTCGTAACAAGCAGCTTCTGCTCCGCGCCTATGGGCTCCGTAAACGTGGTGCTAATCGCGCTCGGTTTCAGCGCCCCAACCGCCGTTGACGCGCTCGCGTCTACGATCCCCACGGTAACAAGGTCAAGCACCTCCTTGATCGCGGCTACCGAGGTGCCAGTGGAGGCTTTCAGCACCGAAGTTTCAGTGAAGCTGACCTTTGCCGTCCCCAGCACCGTCGCCGGAGTAGGTGTTGCGCCGTCATTCACGTCATCCGCGCTGTCAACAGAAAGAATTCCATCCTGCCGCACAATGACGCTCCCGCTACCCGGAATCACGACCTTGCCGGCCCCCTCGGCCTTCAGCGTCGCTTCGTGATACACGTACACCTTGCCGTTCACCGTGAGCGCGGAAGAAGCCGCGTCAAACGTGGTCGCCCCGTGAAGCTGGATGATCTTCCCGGCCGGAACCGTCAGGTCACCGGTCAGGGAAACGTCCTCGTAAATCCCGACAGCAAAATCGCCCCCCTCAGCCAGATACCCCGTGAGTGCCGCTTCCGCGCCTTCGCCGGACGTAATCACGTATTTCTCTTGGATCACCTCCGTCTGCGTAACGTACTTCGTTTCCGTCTCCGCCTCCGTCGGGCAACCAATTAAAACCAAAGCCGCGCAGGTAATCGCGGCAAACCAAAAAATTAGACTCTTCTTCATAGAGTCCTCCTAAGAATTTGATCGTCCGGGCCAGGCCCGGACGTGCAAAAAGGAGAAAACCTAAACGTTTCTTGAAAACACACCCCCAACGGAGTAGCATAGAGACGTTTAAGGAAGCCCCGGTTCAGCGTCTTTCCTGTCAAGAAATGAAGCGCTGATCCGGGGCTGACTCCCTTCTAGCTACTATACATTATAGCGCAAAACTTCTAAAAAAACAAGTTTTTCGCGAATTTTTTTTGAAAGGCGGAAAAAGGGTGTTTTTTGGCGCT
>JAIRMP010000166.1 GCA_031258615.1 Spirochaetaceae bacterium
GCAAATACGATTCCATTGAAGAACATTTTAGAATAACGCATTTCAATGAAATGAGCCTCCCCGCCACAAAACAGCGTCAAGCTGTGTTGCCTGACGCTTTGCCGCCTGCTTAACCCTATAAGGAAGGGTAGGTGGGGTATCGCTCGTAGAGCGGCGGGGAGACTCGTTCTGTAAGACAAGCCGCTATGCGGCTTGCCGCTGTCTGGTGTGCCGGTGGCACACCAGACACGCGGTAGGTGGCAGTGGTCTACTACCAATTTTTTGTAAGCGTTACTAACTCTAACCGCCCTAAAGGGCGGGGTATTAGACCCCAAGGCGAATAAAAAACGAGGGGGCATCAAAAGATGTCCCCTCGTTGGGTGGCTGTAAGGTTATCGCTTTGCGGGTGGGCTTGCGCTATTCGGTTTGCTATGGTTCCGGTATAGCCTTGATTTTGCCCGCGGTGTAGTAAGATTTCCAGTCATGGGCCGCCAGCGCCGTTACCTCCGCGGTTGGGACGCCCCAAGCTTCCGCCTTCGCCGGGAGGATGCCCCCCCAATTCTTGGCCATAGCCAATTGCCCGGCCCTGGCACCGGGAAACCAGTCAGTTTTTTGACTCATATTCTTGCCTCCTGGAATTTTTTTTTCCTAAAAAAGATTTTTTTCTGAAGAAAATGACTCGTTTTCTAAAGAAAACGACTTGGTTTCTGAAGAAAACGCCTCGGTTTCTGAAGAAAACGACTTGGTTTCTGAAGAAAATGCCTTAGTTTCCGGGAAAAATACCTCGTTCCTGTAAGCTATTTTATAACGCGGTGTTTCGCTGTCCCGCGTAGAAAAAACAATTAGAAAGCTGGGGGGAGGGGGGGTACGGACGCCGATAGACGGGGGCTGGCGGATCGTCCTTGCGGGCAGGCTTGTAGCCGAGTGAGCAATTAGCAATGAAGCTGCTGGTGGGCGCGCTGGCGCGTATGTCTTAAACATTGTTTCCTCCATTTGTTTACGGGCTCTGCCCACATCGCCCCGGCCTACCGCTTACGCCGCAACTGGCACTTAACCCGCTTCATTTAGTAAGACAGCATAACACCGTAAATTTTTTTTGTCAATCGGGCAGGCCAGCCTGCACCAAAGCAGGCCAGCCTGCACCAAACGTACGCCAGTAGCTTAGGAGTCGTCCTTGTCATTCGCTAAGCGTGAAAGAAAACGGGTTTGGCCTGGAGTTTGCGGTAAGCCAGCCGTCAGGCTGACGCCGCAAACTCCGGAGACAACCGCGAAGCGGTTGTCCAGCCGCGAAGCGGTTGTCCACAATGATGGCTGAACCCAAATCAAAAAGTAAAATTGCCGCGGGTTCGCGACAGTTTCTTTACTTGCGCCTTGATTGACGGTAGAATGATTCAATGCGGGCGCTTTTATTCGCGAACGTTTTTTGAAAGCAATGAAAACGATAAAGCTTGTCGTTTTGCTGGGAAATCCCGGCAGGATGTACGAAGGAAACAGACACAACGCGGGCCGTCTTCTCGCCGGCAGCCTGCGCCCTGCCCCGCGATGGCAGGGTAAGTTCAAGGGGCTCTACGCGCAGGTGAATTTGGCGGACTTCGACCGGGCGGCGGACGCTGTGCAGCCGGATGTTTTTTATACGGCGGATGGCGCGGCGCTTAGGTACGGCGGAACGCCGGGTACGGCGCATTTTTTGATGCCCGAAACCTACATGAACCTATCAGGGGAGTCCGTCGCCGCCGCCGCAAACTTCTACAAGATACCATGCGGGGAGATACTTGTCGTTCATGATGAGCTGGAACTGCCGCTTGGACAGGCAGCCTTCAAGGAAGGCGGTGGTTTGGGCGGGCATAACGGTCTGCGCTCTATAAACACCTGCCTCGGTTCCGCCGATTTTTGGCGGCTGCGGATAGGGATAGGACGGCCGGGCGGCAAGAAAAACCAAAACGACGACATTTCCGCGTGGGTTCTTTCCGATTTTACGGTCGATGAGACCGCTGTGTTGCGCCGGGTTATGGATGCCTGCGCCACGGCCCTGGTTCAAGCCTTGATTGCCGGCCCCGAATCTCTTTTCCCCGAATGGCGCAAGAAACGGCTGTTTCCGGCAGACGCGGCATAAACAATGCCTCCATCAACACGATCACTGCTCCGTTCCGGCTCCGCGCTCTCCGTTTTAACCCTTGTTTCGCGGGTACTGGGCCTCCTGCGCGAGATGACCAAGGCCGCGCTGCTCGGTACCAGCGCCCTTTCCGATGCATTTTCCGTTGCCTTTCTGATACCAAACCTGTTCCGCCGCCTGTTCGCCGAAGGTTCCATATCGGCAGCCTTCATTCCGACGTTCAAGGGCTATCTTTTGGAGGATGATCAGCAAAAAACGCGCGAATTCCTCTGCTGTTTCTGCACATTTCTGTCTTTTCTTGTCAGCCTTGCCGTTGCGATAGGGATTTTAGCCGCGCCGCTGATAGTGCCGATCTTCGGAAAAACGGAATTCAACGAAACTGTCTTCTTAACCCGCATGATGTTTCCGTTTTTGGCCTTCATCTCAATCGCCGCTTTTTTTCAGGGTATTCTGAACAGCGTCCATGTTTTTGCGCCATCCGGCCTCGCGCCTGTGCTGCTAAACATCGTTACGATCGCGTGCGCCTGGCTCCTGCGTCCGTACACAAAGAATCCGGCGCGTGCGATAGCGGCAGGCATACTGATAGGCGGCTTTCTGGAGGCGGCTGTCCAGGCGCCTTTCGTGTGGCGACGGGGTTTCCGCTTCTTCTTTACCGGACTGAAGGCCGCTCTTCAAAACCCGGGAACCCGCGCGGTACTGCGCCTGATAGCGCCGACTATAATCGGGATGGCGGCCTACCAACTGAACGACATTGTATCGACAGCGTTAGCGCGGCGGGCGGGCGTGGGAGTCGTTTCCAGTTTGCAGTACTCACTCCGCTTGCAGGAATTGATGCTGGGCGTCTTTGCCGTTTCAATAGGAACCGTCATGCTGCCCAACCTTTCGGAGTACGCCAAATCGTCAAACTGGGATATGTACAACAAGCGTCTTGCCTCGGCGCTCGACATAATCGCGCTTATCACGATCCCTGTAACCTTTTTTTCACTTGCCGAAGGCGATATGATAATCCGGCTTCTGTTTCAGAGCCTGTCCTTCGGTGAAGAATCCGTGCGTCTCACGCTGGGCGCGTTCAACTTCCATATAGCCGGCCTGTACTTTATCGCGCTCAACCGGATAATCGCGCCCGCGTTTTACGCCCAGGGGGATGCGGCATCCCCTACAAAGGCAGGAATATTTTCGTTTGCGGTAAATATCGCGTTGGCCGCGCTGCTGGTTAAACCGATGAGGGGCGGGGGGGTGGCACTGGCGCTGTCCGTATCCGGCGCCGCCAACACCGCCGTGCTGTTTGTACTTTTTTGTAAAAAGACCCGCGGCAATATGAAAGGTCTTTTGATGAAAAGGTTTACATACCTGTCAAAAATAATAGTGTTTTCCGTAATCGCTCTTATTCCGGTTTTACTGTTTAACAAATATTTGTCAGGTTTTTTCATGTCAATAGACCCGGATAACCGTTTTATTTCTTTTGCGCTTCCATTAATCATCACGCTGCTGGTATTTGCCGGGACCGGCGTGTTTTTGCTTGTTACCAGCGGACTCCACACAAAACAATCAACATAAAAACAGTCTCTGTCGCAGCGCCGCCGCCAGCCTCTTCATTCGGGAAAAAGGAGGTGTAGTAAATTAAGAGATAAACGAATGTAAGGCGGTGCGGAAAAATAATATGACCGAATCAATTAAATGAAGGCGATATGGAATAATTCCAATCACCATGAAACTTAGCAGCTTTTAATTTTATTTTCATAAACTCATCATCAGTTATTTTTTGACCGGTGTTATATTTCCCTTTATCTAATTCCGCTTTTATCTTCAAACCTGTTTTGGTTACGGTATGTGCTATCAAGTCAAAATACCACCGGCAAAGCCGGTGGCTTGATTTTATGAACCGCTCAAAGCGGTGGGTTTTATGAACCGCCTAAAGGCGGTTAGTTTCCATATTTTTGAACAACTCTAACTTCTC
>JAIRMP010000167.1 GCA_031258615.1 Spirochaetaceae bacterium
TTGACATTATAGTTTCTCCTTGTTTTTATGAGGGGCGGAATTGCCCCCGTTTGAGGCAAAATTGCCTAATTTTGAGATGGGATTGCCCCCTTTCGGGATAGAATTGCCTAATTCCGCACCGGAATTGCCTCCGTTCAAGCCGGATTTGCCTAATTCCATGTTGGGATTGCCCCCGGTTACGATGGAATTGCCCCCGTTCCGGGCGGATTTGCCCAATTCCGTATTAGGATTGCCTAAATCCAAAACGGATTTGCTTCCGGCTATAGTGTGCGGGAAAAAATTGTCTGCGGCTGTGTAATATTTTAAGGGGAAAAGGGATACAAAAAGAGAAAGGTTAGGCGCTACATACTTGACAAAGCCGAATTCTGCCCCATAATTTTTTGTGGCCTGTAGCCTGTGGCGGGAAATCTATTGTTATGTTTGCCATACCTTTCATTGTTTGTTTATTGTAACTAATATAAAAAAAACTGTCAAGCTAGGGCGGTGGGCGGGCGTAGCCCGCTCTCCGCCACTTTTAGTGGGGGCTTTGGACAAGGGAGGCTTTGGGGTTATTTTTCTTGGGTCGAGGGGGAAACTTTCAGGCGGCATGGATGCCGCCTGCTATAATAAATTTGGGGGCAAAAAAACTTTGCTTTTTCTTATGTTTTCTACATAATTCCATACGTTATTTCTTATATTTTTATTCCATTATTTTTATATTTTCAGAAAACGTTAGGGCAGCATTTCGCCTAACTCTACCGGTACACGCAGCCGTTCTATGGTCAGCGCTTTTCCGTTGTCGTCTATGTCTACAAGTACGCCCTGTAGTTCACAGCCTTCCCACGCCTCCTTTGTCCATTCGGGGATGCCTGTGATGTACTCTTTGATGCGGGATTCTGTTTCAACGCCGCCTGTGGAATAAAAACTCCCGCTGCGGCCCGCATCGGTGATGACGGCGGTCCCGCCGGTGAGTATATGTTCGTCGGCGGTTTGGACGCGGGTATGCGAGCCTATCGCCGCCGATACCCGCCCCGATACGGCGGCAAACAGTACCTGTTTTTCGGCGCTCGTAACGGCGTGAATGTCCAGTACCACTATGGGCGTTTCGGCGCGCAGCTTTTCCAAGAGGCCGTCCAGAAAGGCAAGCGGGTTTTCCGCGTGTATGCGGCCAAAACCGAACTGTCCCAACAGTACGGCTACCGCTATTTTTCTGTCGCCCGCCTTGTAGTAACGGTAACCCGCTCCCGGAGCGCCGCATTGCAGGTTGACGGGGCGCAGCGCGAACAATGTTTTATCAAATTTTTCCGTTAAGTCTCTTTTGTAAAAACAGCAATCGCCCATTGTAAGCACATCCGCGCCAAGTTTGTGCAGGTACATGGCATGGTTATAGCCCAACCCGCCTCCCCCGGTAGCGCCGTCGCATCCCGCTATTACAAAGTCAATTTTTTTTTCATTTTTAAGATCGGCTATCGTCTTTTTGAAGCAGTATATGCCGGCCTTTCCGACTATTTCGGCTACATACAGCAGCCTCACCTCTTGTACGGCCTGCCTGAATCCCACATACCTATTCGTGTCTCGTTATCTATCTGCGGTATATCAATGATAGTCCCCACCTCCACAAGATCGGGGTTGTTGCTGTCCGGCAGTTTTTCCCTGTTTGCTTCGTAGATTATGGGCCATTTGTAGTAGTCGTTGTAAAACCAGTAAGCGATGTTCCAAAAACAGTCTCCGAATTTGTCCCACGGACGCACCGTGTACTTGGCCGGATTTTTCGGCATATCCTCTATAGCAAAGTCTTCCGCGGGCGGCGCGGCAACCCCTGCAAGGGCTTCCGCTACCAGCAGAGAATTCTCAAACGCTCCGTCCCAGTCTTCCGCCGTCTGCGCCGCGACGGCCGCGTCAAAGTAACCCGTCGCCTTCTCGTACTCGTTGGGGTAGTACCTGGGCGCCTCAGCCGCCACGGCCCAGGCGATGTGGGAACGCGCCCCGGAAACCGCCTTTAGCGCCCGCTGACGTTTCAACTGTTCCGCGATGTACAGATCGGACAGTTCCGCGTTCCGCACCGCTTCGGCGGAGTATTCTTCCGACTGCTCGTACTCACCCGCCTCCATAGCAAGGTTTGCCAAATTCTTCTGGCGCAGGCTTTCAAGAAAATATTTGTTGCGCCGCAGGCTGTAGCTTATCGTCTGCCCTTCATTTGCGGACTCAGTTGCAGGTTCAAGCCGCTGATCCTGCGCCGCCTCCGTTATCCGGGTTTCACCGGCGGAGGCGTCCGTCTCCTCACCCTCTGTCTCTTGCCCGTGCAGGGCTCCCGCACAAAACAAAACAGCTATAAACAATACGTTTATCTTTTTCATACCGTAAGGCTCTCCTCCGCTCTGTACTTTATCTTTTCCTATAGTAACATTTCTGTCAATGTGCACTGTTCACTCTTTACCTTTCACTAAGAAGGGGGGCGCAATTTCCCCGCCGTTTTCGCAAACCGCCACCGTTGTCGCCGCGCCCCCCTACGCTACAGCCGCCGCTACGCAGCGTCTTTCGCTACCCCCCAATCCGGGGACACCCTCGTACCGCCAACCGGCCTCCGGCGTTCCCCGCGTCCCTCATTGCCAGTACCCATTCGTCATTTCCAGGCGCGTAGCGCCCGCCCGTTGTCATTGCGAGGAACGTAGTGACGAAGCAATCCATTCCGCCAGTTGCCCTCTAGTACATCCTAGACCCGCGTGCGGTAATCATACGATAATTTTTAATTAACGGTTAAAATTGAGAGAACATTATGGACAAGATACTGGTACTGGACTTTGGGAGCCAGACAACGGCGCTTATAGGCCGGCGCATACGGGAGATGGGCGTTTATGTCGAAATTAGGGGCGGCGGCGACCCGCTTGACGGGGACGCGCTGGACGGCGCGCGGGGCATTGTGCTTTCAGGCTCGCCTGAGTCCGTGTACGGCGCGGGGATTGCGCCGGACGGGAATGTTTACCGCTGCGGGCTGCCGCTTCTGGGCATCTGTTACGGCTTGCAGCGCATGACGGCGGACCTGGGCGGCGCTGTAGGCGCGCTTCCCAGCCGCGAGTACGGCGGCGTCGAGGTGGTGATGCGGGGACTTGAGTCTGCCCTGCCCCACGCAAAGCCGTTTTTGGACGCCTTTGGCGGCAGGTTCACCGCCTGGATGAGCCACGGGGATACGCTGACCCGCCTCGCGCCGGGCTTCATTGAGTACGGCACGAGCGCGTCCGGTTTCCCCGCCGTGCTGGCGCACGAGAAGGAGCGCTGGTTCGGCGTCCAGTTTCATCCCGAAGTAACGCACACCGAGCGCGGCGCGAATATGCTTGCCGCCTTTGTATTCGGCGTATGCGGCTGCTCCAGGACTTGGACGATGGAGGGCTACCTCCGGGACGTAAAGGACGAGATTCTCAGGCGCGCCGGAAGCGGCCACGTACTGCTGTTGATCTCCGGCGGCGTCGACTCAGGCGTAACGGCGGCGCTCCTGCTGGAGGCGCTCGGCCCTGAGCGCGTTCACCTGATGTACATGGATACCGGCCTGATGCGCAAGAACGAGACGGCGCTGGTAACGGAGAATCTCCAGCGGCTCGGCGCCCGTCATCTGCACATCATCCACTGCGCTGACGAATTTTTCGCGGCGCTGGCGGGGCTTGACGCGCCTGAAGACAAGCGCAGGACGATAGGCGACCTCTTTATCACGGTACAGGAACGCGAGGTGGCCCGCCTCGGCCTGCCCGATTCGTACCTGCTGGCGCAGGGCACGCTGTACACTGACCTGATAGAGAGCGGCAAGGGTGTGGGGAACAGCGCCCACCTGATAAAGAGCCATCACAATGTAGGCAGCCCCCTCGTCGAAGCGAAACGGCGGGCGGGCAGGCTCCTTGAGCCGCTGGACAAACTGTACAAGGACGAGGCGCGCGCCCTCGGACGCCTGCTCCGGCTGGATGAGGCTCTCGTCGGGCGGCATCCGTTTCCGGGGCCGGGGCTGGCCGTGCGGGTGCTGGGCGAGGTTACCCGCGAGAAATGCGATATTCTGAGGGAAGTGGACGCTATTTTCATAGACGAGCTGCGCCGCAGGCGGACGGCGGACGGGAGCAAGCCGCTGTACGACGATATATGGCAAGCTTTCGCCGTGCTGCTGCCTGTGCGCTCGGTCGGGGTGGCCGGGGACGCCCGCAAGTACGGCTGGGTGGCGGCCCTCCGTGCGGTAACGAGCGCGGACGGTATGACGGCGGATGTGTACCCGCTGCCTGCCAAAGACCTGATCGAAATCTCCACGCTGATAACTAACAATGTTGACGGTATTGGCCGCGTTACCTACGATGTTTCAAGCAAACCCCCCGCCACAATAGAGTGGGAATAGGCCGCCGGAAGGCCATAGCTCAGGTTCGCAGGCGGGCTTATCACTTGTCAGCGGCAGTCTGCCGCGCGGAGGCTCATTAATACTTTCTATTTATTTTCTTTAATTTTTTTCTCAACCCAATCCAGACAATTTTTTGCTGTTTTTACAGCCTTTTCATATTATTCTTTTGTAATATCATCATATTCTTCGGGATACCTTGTTTGAACCGCATAGTTTGTTAAATCCAGTACCTCTCTAATATTTTCAGCAATTTCCGTAAATTTTTCAAGCTCATTTAACAATATACCAATATTATGCGTAAATTCTGGCTCTACGCCATAATATATTAAAAGTCCCTTTAACGATTTCTCCACAGCCTGTGCGCCTGATAACACAAATCTTCAAAGTAAATATTATTACTGATTGTTGCTTTTGATAATTCGTAGCTGCTTTTCGCCCGGTCAATCCATGATTCATGGCGTTCCATACAATATTTTCCCCTGCTCCTTTATTGTTTTATAGATATATCCGATTTTATTATTTAATTCAATGTATTTATTATAATCTATTGATATTAAATCAACCGGAATGGGTATTTTATTTTCAAAAAATGCTTTATAAGTCAAAATACCACCGGCAAAGCCGGTGGCTTGATTTTATGAACCGCTCAAAGCGGTGGGTTTTATGAACCGCCTAAAGGCGGTTAGTTTCCATATTTTTGAACAACTCTAACTTCTC
>JAIRMP010000221.1 GCA_031258615.1 Spirochaetaceae bacterium
CCTTTTTGGCTTGTTCCTTCTTTATCTTGCCGTTCGCTTCCCTCAAGCGGCTGGCAAGCATATTCGACACCGTCATCATCGCGTAAAAATCCCGCTTCACGTTGTCCGCCAGCCGTCCGCTGAAGTTCTCCAGTTCAAACTTCCGCTTTAACTGGTTGTATTTCGTTTCTATCGGCCGCCGCTTGTAATACAGTTCCGCAAACACCCGTCCTCCATTTCCCCCTTGTCCAGATTCGTTATCACCGCTTCCCGTTCGCCACTGGCAAGGGCAAATGCCAAAGCCCCTACGGTTATTCCTTCATCAAGACGGATGCGCTTACTCCCTTGTTTCAGCCCGTCTATTCGGGCGTTGAACCCTTTTTGTCCCCGCATGACATACGTTATTTCCTTGTCCTGTAAGTATTTTATGAAATCTTTAGATGGATGTCCACGGTCAAAGACAACTATAACCTTCCGTTTCCCAAAACTCTGACCGAGTTCAGCAAGCGCTTCAAGGTCATTCTTCGCCAAGCTCCTTTCGTCCACGGTCAGCGGTTCTATTTTTGCGTCCGCTATGATGTCATTCTCAATGTCATACAGCAGCGGCGCGCGGGCGGTCGCGGCGGTTAACGCTTTTCCGCATGCTCCATAATATGCTTTCAGAGCGGCGTCACGGGGAAGGGCGATGTGGCTTGAATCTACGGCCATAAGCAGGCATCCCCGCCAGTCCTTCAGTTTCTCGTTACAGCTTCCCCTCACGCCCGCCTGGAATAATTCCCGAAACGCTTCACATTTCATTTTTTGCCGCGCCAGGCTGAACGCCTGCCGGCTCATATGGACGGCTTCCTTGGTTTTCGGAAAAAACCGTTCGAGCGCGTTTTGCGAACTTTCCTTTGCCATGCCGAGCATGAGCCATATCAGTTTTTTGAACGGCATTTTACGCTCCCGGCTGAAATCCTGCCGCCGCTTCTTCGACCGGTTTTCGTAGTCCTTTCTTTCTATCAGGCTTCGGATTTCCTCAAGACATTTTTTTCCCCATAGTAATTTCCCTCCCTTTTGGGGTTTATCATGCCTTTTTGAAGATGTCTATGCCCTTAACTTGTTGACAGGGGAAAGTCTCCCTCCTTTTCTATCTATTCGCGGGAACGCTTTTTTATCATTTGTAGGGCTATCGCCATGATCAGAATGATGCCTTTCACCGTGTTGTTCATCGTGGTACTTAGTTCAAAGGCGTCTATGATGCGGCTCACCATGGTAAACGACAGGGTACCGAAGATGATGCCCGCCGTGTGGCCTTTGCCGCCGGACATACTGATGCCGCCAAGCACGATGCCCGCGATCGCAAACATTTCAAATGTCTGACCGGTGGTGGCGGGCGAGACGCTGCGGTTCATCGCGGCGTTTACGAAGGCGGAAAACCCCACGAGGAGGCCGCAAATGACAAACAGGCTTACTTTAAGCCATTCGGTGTTTATTCCCGCGAGCCGCGCCGCTTTGGGATTGCTGCCCAGCGCGTATACCTTTTTGCCGTACTTTGTTGACGTACACAAATAGATAACGGCGGCGGCGACCAGCAGGAACATCAGGCCGGCAATGGGGACGGTCAGAAAAGACGAATTGCCAAAACCGTAGTGAAACGTCCTGAACGAAGGCATGGATGAATCCAGCTCGTACAGTTTTGAATCGCTAATATAGAGCGCCATCGACCGGAAGATCAGCATCGTGGCAAGCGTAACGATGAACGGCGGCATCTTCGCGAGCCCCACGAGGATTCCGTTGAAAAGACCCGCAACAAGACCCATGCCGAGAGCCGCTAGCAACATGACCAGCATATTGCCGCCCGTAGCGTTGTAGACCATTACGCTTAAACCGGAAATCAACACCATGCCGGAACCGACAGAAAGGTCGATATCGCCGACCAGAATGACCAAAACCATGCCAAAACCGATAATGCCGATAACCGCGCTCTGCCGCAGAATCAGCATTACGCCTGGCCAGGTAAGGTTCTTGCTTACCACCACAAACGTTATGAATATGGCAATAAAAATAGCGACATAACTAAAACGTTCCCAAAATTCAAGTATTTTGTCCCGATTTTTCGCGTGTTTTACCGCGATGGAAACATCACTCATAACTCCATTCCTCCTTGCGCGGTTTGCCCGTCTCCGTTATCAAGCGCCGGTACCGCGCCTGTCGCGTGAAGCATCACCGTTGTTTCGTCTATTTTATTTCTTCCAAGAACCGCGTGAATCCTGCCGTGATAAAAAACCACGCATTGATCGGCGACCTTTTCGATTTCCGGTATTTCAAGCGTATTAACCAGAATTGTTTTTCCCTGTTCCGACAGCCGCAGAATCAGTTTGTAAATCTCGCTCTTCGCGCCCACATCTATGCCCTGCGTCGGATTGTCCAATAGGAAAATATCGGCGTTTGTGTTCAACAACCGGGCGAGAATAACTTTCTGCTGGTTGCCGCCGGAGAGACTGGTGATAAGATCGGCGTGATCGTTTGCTTTGATGTTCAACAGTTCCTTATAGTCGTTATACTTTGTGATTTCTTTTTTCTTGAAAATATGAAACCGGAACGCCGAAAGCGTATGTTCGGAGACATATTGGTTTTCAAGAATCTGCATGAACGGAAGAATCGAATTCTCCTTGCGGTTGCTCGCCACCATACCTATACGGGCGATTTTCATCGCGATATGAATGTCGTAGGCGCGTGTGTCAACGCAAAAAGGTTCCTCCCCAAAAACGGTAACTTTTCCGGAGCTAAAGCGGTCGGCCCCGAACAGAGCCTGTATCAGAGCGCTCGCGCCCGAACCTGCAAGGCCGGTGAGTCCGATGATCTCACCCTTCCTTACTTTCAGCGAAACGTCGTAGAAACCGTCGCCTGAACAGTTTTCCATCTCAAGGATCACGCCGCCCAACGCCCTTTCCTCATATACCGAGCGGTCGGAAACTTCGCGCCCGACCAGCATGGTGGTAAGTTCCTGGGGATTGGTATCCGCGATTTTGCCGCTTTGGATAAAGCGTCCGTTCCGCAAAACAGTATAACGGTCGGCTATCATAAAAATTTCCGGCATTTTATGGGAAATAAAAATAAAGCTGATACCGTTTTCTTTCAACCGCCGGACTATTGAAAAAAGATGCTCAATCTCAGAGGTGTTGAGCGCCGTTGTCGGTTCGTCAAGAATAATCAGTTTCGCGTCCGCGTCAAGCGACTTCGCTATCTCCAAAAGCTGCTTCTGACTGGTCTCAAGACTCGCGGTCAACGCACGAGGGTTGATGTTGACCCCCAGACTGCCGAACAAGTCTTCGGCGCGGGCGATCATCGCTTTCTTGTTCAACGTCCCCGTTTTATAAACTATTTCCTTGCCCAAAAACAGATTCTCAAAAACGAGCAGATCGTTAAAAAGATTCAACTCCTGATGGACGAAGGCCACACCGGATTTTTCGGATTCATGGACGGAAGCGTTTTCCAGCTTCACGCCGTTTACCGTGATTTCTCCGGAATCTTTTTTATAAACCCCGCCCAATATGTTCATCAACGTAGATTTTCCAGCCCCGTTTTCTCCCAGCAGAGCGTGAATTTCACCGGACAAAACCTCAAAACTCACGTCATTCACAACCGTTACGCCGAAAAACGATTTGGAAATGTTCTTCATCGAAAGTATCGTCATCGTTAAACAACCTGTATTAAGTGTATTCGGCACTAGAGAGAAGCGCTTATGGAGGGGGAAGTCTCCCCCCTGCCTCCAGCCAGCTCAAACCCTACAAACCATTAGGTTTATAGGGTTTGAGCCGTCTTCCAGCACCCCCCTCTACGGGGGGTGTACCCCCCGTAACACCCCCCATCCAAGCGGCTGCCTTGTCGACAGCCGCATAATCCGCAAAACGAGCGGTTACTCTCGGATAGGTTCTTTTTGTTGAATTCACCTTGTATTTAGGGAATATTATGTGCCGGAAACCGCAGAGCGGTTTCCGGCACATACCGCCGTCAGTCAAACCCGCGCCAGCTCGGGTTGGTTTTGTTGGCCGCCCAGCTTGCCGTATCGACAAGGTGCGGGGGCTCGTGGAAGCGCTTTGCCGCCTTGTCCGTATAATGTACGGTGATGTCTTTGCCGTTCAGCGCGTCATCCATAAACTGGATGGCATCCACAAAGAAACCGGGACGACAGGTAGGGCTCATTATGGCAACGCCGTCAGGCTGGTAGAGCTGGTTACCGGCGTTTGCCTTGGTCCTGCCCATTACATCGTAGAGCGCGGTAAGACCGCCGCAACCGGTGATGACCTTAACGGTGGATTCAAATACCGCGTTCTCGGCGGCTTTGGCAGGGGTCTGGAGAAGTTCCAGAATGCCCATTACAAACTCATCGTCCATCGTCCACAGCCATTTCGCCAAAGTCTGGGGCGTTTTGCCCGCTATGTAGGACTCAAAGTAGGTTTTGGCGTTGTCCCGCGACCAGTTGGCAACCTGGGAAGAGATGATAGCGCTGCTAATCTGGGCATCAGTCCATTTCTTGTCCGCCTGAATGAAAAAGGACCGACCCTGATCGTCATTGAAGGCCCGTTTGCCGGAAAGGAATTCCCGGAAACCGGTGCCACGCTCAACGCTTACCGCCGAATTGTCGCCGGGGAGTTCCCAGATGGCCTCGCCAGGGGTCAGGCCCTTCTGCACCATGTAGTAGGCCGCGCCCGCGCCAATTGCGTAGTTGTCGGCACTCATGGCGATGAGCATCTTTTCCCTGATAAGCGGACTGGTGCCGTCAAGCAGCCGGTCGAACAGGATGAGCGGGATGCCCGCATCGGCGATCCGCTCAACCGCAGCCTGCACCATGTTGTCGCTCGCCTGAATCACCACGCCGGCCGGCTTCTTGCTTTCCGCCAGCATAGCCTCGATCTGCTTGATCTGATCGTCAGGGTTTCCCGCCGAGCGGAACACATACTTGTACTTTCCGCCTGCCGCGTTCAACTGGGCGATCTTCTCCTCCGCAAAACGGGCTGCGGAACCGGTCCAGCCGTGGTCAGGCGTAGGCCCAAACACATAAACAGTGTTCCCCGCTTCCTGTTTCCCTCCGGCGAACACGTTTCCGGCGATAAGACCGAACGCCAGAACCACACACAACAAACTTACGAATCTTCTCATTTGCATTTAATTCTCCTTGCAAAAAAATATATATATCCCCAATGGGGAAATATTCACAAAATCAGGCCGTAAGACGATAAAAAAGGAAGCCGCTGGACAATGAATATTTTGTCTGCCCTGCATCCGCGCCTCATTTTCCGTACCGTTATATTTACTTTTGGAAAAGGAGTCGGAAAAGATGCCGGAACAGACGGGCATTGCTTCGTCACATTTGAAATGGGGGCGCGGGGTTAAAACCGTATATACTATGGAATAAAACGTTATTGGATAGTCAAATAGAGCACTAACGAGAAAAAACAGGTCGTT
>JAIRMP010000265.1 GCA_031258615.1 Spirochaetaceae bacterium
GCAGGCAGGCGGGTTACGAGTCACCCTTGCCATTTACCGAAACAGTGATTTTCTCTTAATAAGAAGGAGGGCGCAATTTCCCCACTGTTTTCGCAAACCTCCCGACGTGTCGGCAAAACCTCCCTTCATGTCGGCAAAACTTCCCGACGTGTCGGCAAAACTTCCCGACATGTCGGCAAAACTTCCCGACGTGTCGGCAAAACTTCCCGACGTGTCGGCAAAACCTCCCGACATGTCGGCAAAACTTCCCGACGTGTCGGCAGAACTTCCCGACATGTCGGCAAAACTTCCCGACGTGTCGGCAAAACCTTCCCTGCTCATCGGAAAACCCTCTCTCATACACCCAAAAAACATACACCCAAAAAACTGTCATTTTGCGCTTGCCAATTCCAAATTTGAGTGTATAATAGATTCATCATGCCCCGCGGTCAGGGCAACTGAGGTTTTTGTATGGAGAAGGAATTTACCCATTTCGATGAAAGGGGCAACGCGATAATGGTGGATGTTTCCGCCAAGGAAGTGACGGAACGTCTGGCAATCGCCGGTGGAAGCGTCACGGTCAGCGGCGAAACCCTGTCCGCCATCCGGGGCGGCAAGGTGAAAAAGGGCGATGTGCTGGGTGTGGCGCGGATCGCCGGGATCATGGCCGCGAAAAGGACGGCTTCCCTTATACCCCTCTGCCATCCGCTTTTCTTTGATTCCTGCGCGGTGGATTTTACCCTGAGCGAAGGTAAAATCGAAGCCGTTTGTACGGTAAAGCTTTCGGGAAAAACAGGCGCGGAGATGGAGGCTCTTACCGGGGTGTCCGCGGCCCTGCTTACCATTTACGATATGTGCAAGGCTTTGGACCGGGCTATGGTGATAGGCGAAATACGGCTCCTGGAAAAGTCGGGCGGCAAAAGCGGTCATTTCAGGCGGGAAACATGATAGTCGATCCTTCCGGCAGGGCGCCGGATTACCTCAGGCTTTCCTTTACCGACCGCTGCAATCTGCGCTGCCTTTACTGTATGCCGGAAGAAGGTGTTGACTGGAAACCCCACGCGGAAGTACCGCGTTTAGAGGAATTGCTTCGTCTCTGCCGCGTCCTCTGCGCGCTGGGGATACGCCGGATAAAACTTAACCGGGACCCGGCCCCGGTGAGGAGTTCATAATGGAGCGATATATTGATCTGCGCAGCGATACGGTGACCATGCCCACGGTGGAGATGCGCGCGGCTATGGCGGCGGCGGAGGTAGGGGACGATGTGTACGGAGACGACCCAACCGTGAAAAGGCTGGAGGAACTGGCCGCCGGCATCATGGGTAAGGAGGCTGCCCTGTTTGTCCCATCGGGAACTATGGGGAACCAGCTTTGCATAATGACCCACACACGGCCGGGAAACGAGATCATCGCCGGGACCGCCAACCACATCATTCGCCATGAGGCGGGCGTGGCGGCTAGACTTTCCGGCGCCGCCTATCTCCTGGTTGATAACCCCGATCACGTCATCTACGACAGGGATGTCCGCTGCCTCGTTCGTCCCGGCGGGAATGTCCATTATCCGAAAACAGCCCTGCTCTGCCTGGAAAACGCCCTATGCGACGGTAATGTTGTCCCGCAGGCCGATCTGCGGGCGGCAGCGGACACGGCGCATGAACTGGGGCTCGCTGTTCATCTGGACGGGGCCCGAATATTCAACGCCGCGCTGGCGCTTGGGATCCCCGCGGACGGTATAGCCGCCTGCGCCGATTCGGTGATGTTCTGCGTGTCCAAGGGGCTCTGCGCCCCTGTCGGCTCCCTCGTCTGCGGGACGGCGGAATTCGTGGAAAGGGCCCGGTACAACCGGAAGATTCTGGGGGGCGGTATGCGTCAGGCCGGGGTGCTGGCCGCCTGCGGCATCATAGCGCTGGAAAAGATGACCGGGCGTCTCGCTACGGATCACGAAAACGCAAGGCTTCTGGGTGAGAGGCTCTCCGGGATTCCGGGCATCAGCGTGAACCGGGAGATGATACGGATCAACATGGTGTTCTGGAGGACGGAGATTCACGGATTTGACGGCGGCGCTTTTGTCAACTTCATGCGGGAGCGGCGCGTCAAAATCTCAGGCGGCCCTCAATACCGCTTTGTTACCCACAACGACATATCCCGCCAGGACATTGACACTGTAGTAAGCGCGCTGCGGGACTACATAGCAAGCCTGGGTTCCGTATAAATACCCCCCCCCCCCCCCCATTCCGGCGCATAGGGGCGGCATAAGGCGGCCTTTCTACGCCGACCTCCTGGTCAAAGGCGACCGGGAAGCCGTACCGTGCAGCCTGCGGAGATGCCGGCCCGTTCAAACCAGCCCTGCGGCGCTTCGAGCGCGTAGCGGACGGAGCGGCTCGATCTTACCGCTTGCAGGCTTTGCGGCCTCATATCGTGTATTTCGATGATGCGCCCGTCACGGCTGATAAACGCGATGGACAACGGAATAATCGTATTTTTCATCCAGAATGAAAGTATCTGGTCACGTTGATAGACAAACAGCATACCACAGCCGTCATCCAGATTTTTCCTCCACATGAGACCCCTGCGCTGTTCTTCAGCGGAAACCGCTAGTTCCGCATCGACGGTAACATCTTTTCCCGCCTGATTCACGATCACCAGGGTCGTTGACGTCAGCTTTGGCTGGGCCATTTGTTCCGCGGGGACACAGGCCGTAAAGACAACGGTAAAGTTAATTATAAATGCATGGAAAGATAAGTATTTCAACGTATCAACTCATCCGGATGGCGCAATTCTACGGGACGGCATACGAAGTTGGCAGAGTCGAGCAGTATGACGCAGTTCCGGCCCGCTTCTTTGGCCTTGTACAGCGCGATATCCGCGTTGTTATACAATTCTCTTTTGTTGTCCATGCTTCCGCCGCGCATAAAATACAGGCCAAAACTGGCCGTAATGTGAGGGGCTATGTCCGATCTTTCGTGCGGTATTTGCAGATCGATAATTTTTTGGCGGAGTTTAAGAACAACACGTTCCGCTTCCAGCAGACGGTTTTCGGTCCACATAACAATAAATTCCTCCCCGCCGACACGCGCCACGTAAAGCCCCTCCTTCTCCGACAGTTCCTTGAGCGCCCTGGCTATGGACTGTAGTACTATATCGCCTTTTGAATGGCCGTAAAAGTCGTTGTAGGGTTTGAAAAAATCAACATCCATCATAACCACGCAAACTGTTTGATGAACGTGGCGGCAGACGGAGGTATAGAAGTCGACAGACTGCTCAAAACTGCGCCTGTTGTTGAGGCCGGTAAGCTGGTCATGGTTGTAAGATATGATCCCGCTTACAATAACGTGGGCCGTGTACCAGTTGAGCGTTATACATATCAGCGCGGAAAATGTAATGTTGTAAATATCAAATATGCTGTTGACCGGAATATTTACGCCAAAAATGATCGATGAATATTTGTTTGCCATAAAAAAAAGCAGTATGATGCCTGCATTCATAACTATGCTGGTGATTAGACCCAGAACAAAGATAATCTGAAAACTGAGGAAAATTACCAAAAAACGGACGGCAAACGGCGACCGGCCTGTCAAATAGACAACTATACAAAAATATACGAGAAAACAAAAAAACACCAAAAAGCCGATATTAATTATGGCAGCCGACAGCCGCTTTTTTTTTAATACGTACTGCGAGTAAACAAACACGCATATTTCACCCGTGCCAAGCAAATAATGAAACAATTGGCTGTTATTATGGTATTCCGGATAAAACGAAAGCAGAATCATCAGTATTCCGCTTACAAGACTTACCACCGAAAGACCCTTCATGTTATGCTGCCGCAGCTCGTACCGGCAGCTTGCCAGATCCTCTTTTGTGAAGTTATAGTACAGTAGTTTGTTCAAAAGCGAAATATTTGCCCCCGCTGATGATACATTATTGCCGTATAAATCAAAGATTTTCAAGCCCGCCGGCAGGGCAGGCTGCCTGCCGATACACCGTCAGCGGAGTAATTTCTCTGCAATTCGCCGGGTAGTGAACGCTGTTTTCTTTTGGACATAGACTTAATGCAATTTCCCCTTGTTGTCTCTAAAATCTCATTGACAGCAGGCTTGACGAGTTGTACGCGCCGGACGACCAGGCGCTGGATGCCGCCTGGCGGCGCGGGCACGGAAACGCGGTTTACACGCCGGGCTGTCCGCGGGACATGGGCCGCCTGCTTCGCGGCGCCCGGCCTCTCCGGACGCTTGAATTCAGTACTACCGCCGGGCCTGATTTTTTGCTTGACGGCATTTCCCCTGTGGTATAATACTTATAGAGTGTACGGTTGAAACCGTAACATACCCTCCTGTTTTCCATGACGGACATCAGGTTCTGTTGAAACAACAATTTATATTAGAGGCTCATAGATGAATAGTATTGATGTATGCTCATACCGCAAACAGGGGCGGACACCGGATCGGGGCGGCGGCGGCGCTAAAACGGGTCGGGCAAAGATGGATCAGTCTGAACTGGCGGAAACAATCGACTGGAATTTGGTCTGGATCGAAAAACAGCGGCGCTGTACCGAATCGGGCTGGGGCCGTGAATGCTGGCAAACATGGGAAGACGAGGCCGCCGCTCAGGAATACCTGGATATGACGCGGAGCCGTCCCGTTTCACGGCAGCGTATTGATGACATCTGTTCCCTGGTACGCCCTGATTGGCGCGTTCTTGACATAGGGGCAGGGCCGGGAAACATCGCTATCCCGCTTTCCGCGTTATGTTCCCATGTAAGCGCGGTGGAACCGGCTCATGGCATGGCGCTGATACTGAACAAACAACTTCAAGCCTCCAAAATAAACAACGTTCACCTTGTAAACAAGAAGTGGGACGATGTGATCCCGTCCAGGGACCTGTCGCCGCCCTACGATCTGTCTTTCGCATCGTTTTCGCTCGGCATGAATGATATCCGTACAAGCATCGTAAAAATGCAGTCCGTTACAAGCCGTGAAATCGTAATATTCTGGCACGCCGGACTCCAGTCATGGGACAGGCACACTATGGAACTCTGGCCCTTGCTGCACGGGCTGGAATACAATCCCGGTCCGCAAAGTGACGTGCTGTTCAACGTGTTGTACTCCCTGGGCATATACCCTGACGTGCGGGCGCTGCGTTCAAATACGGAAATGGTTTATCAAACTTTCGGGGAAGCCTTTGAACAATTCGCCCGGCGCTACGATGTGGTAAACGATGTACAGCGAGGCATACTGACACAGTACCTTGAACGCCGGCTGGTAAAAAAAGACGGCTGCCTCGTCATGCCCCGCAGCGACGCGAGCATGAGATTCTCATGGAAAGTGGAGGGCTGACCCCCCCCCCCCCCCCCCCCCCCCCCCCGCGGGGGGGGGTGTTTTTTTATGGGGTGGTGCGCCGGGCGGTGGGGGAGGCTGGGGGGAATACTCGACGGCCCTCAGTGATGACAGAAGGGCACTCGAAACGCTGCCACCATTCAATGAGTAGTGGTCGGCGTAGAGCGACAAATCGGGGCTGGTGGCGAAACTCGGCAGCCCGCGAAATTCCTTCGCAGCAAACTGCCCAATGTAGTCCTCCCTGGCATTCATGATTTTCGCGATTTCGGCCTCTATTCGCTTGAAGGTTGATTCAGCATCGTCCCCCGCCTCCAGTTCGCAGAAGGCAACGGTCGGAGACGCAGTCTGGCGGAGAC
>JAIRMP010000020.1 GCA_031258615.1 Spirochaetaceae bacterium
ACAACGGTGGCGGTTTGCGAAAACGGTTGGGAAATTGCGCCCCCCTTCTGAACGAAGCTGCCTGCAAGCGCCGCGCCCCCATGATGAAGCGCGTAACCCGCTTGCTTTCACGCTCAGCGGCTCGCAAGGATGACTCCTCAGCTATTGGCGTATGTTTGGTGCAGGCTGGCCTGCTGTACAGACATCGACCCAGGAGGGGTTGTTGGAGTACTCGGTTAGTTCGGCCATTGTGAGCTCTATCATGGAATTTCCGCTTCCGCAGGCGGGGAATACAGTTGAAAAGCGTTGCAGACTCACGTCGAGGAACACGTCCACGCCGTCCGGGAGGCCGAAGGGACAGACGCCGCCGACCGCGTGGCCGGTGAGACGCAGCGCCTCCTCCGGTTTGAGCATACTCGCCTTTACGCCGAAGTACTCCTTGAACTTGCGGTTATCCACCTTTGTGTCGCCCGAAGTTACCAGCACGATCGCGCCGCCCCCCCTTTTCAGCGAGATACTCTTCGCGATGCGCCCCTCTTCGACACCGAGGGCCAGCGCCGCCGCCGCCACCGTGGCGGTCGACTGGGGAAGCTCGATGATGTCGCCGTCCCGCCGCCAGCGGGCAAGATGTTTCTTTACAGCTTCAATAGACATTTTTTACTCCTTTCAAAATGACGCGGGGGCGCCGGCCCCTTTCAGACTGAAGGCATCGCTGGGGAGCAGGCGGCCCCCGCGCCGAGTATCGTGCCGCCGCCCACTACATAGACGCCATCGTAAAGAACGGCGGCCTGGCCAGGCGTTACCGCCCGCTGCGGCTCGTCAAAGTCCACCCGTATCAGGTCGTCCGCCGTCTGCTCCGCGACAGCCGCCGCCGCCTTCTGCATATAGCGCGTCTTCACGCTCACGCGCAGCGGCCCTTCCAGCCTGTCGCACGCTATCAAGTTGATGTTACCGGCAGTCAGCGTCTTTGAATACAGTTCCGAGTCCGGGGCCAGCGTTACCGTGTTGTCATCCTTCGACTTCGCGCTCACGTACAGCGGGGCGCTCGACGAAACGCCCAGATTCCTCCGCTGACCAATCGTATAACGGACAAAACCCCTGTGCCGCCCCAGGACATTGCCCGCGCTGTCCAGAATATTTCCCGGCGGGTAGGACTTCCCCGTGTACCTTTCGATGAAAGCGCCGTAGTCCCCGTCAGGCACAAAACAAATATCCTGACTGTCCTGTTTCGCCGCGTTGATAAAACCCTCGCGGGCGGCAACCTGACGCACATCCTCCTTTTTCATCTCACCGAGCGGGAACGCCGCGCGCCTTAACTGTTCCTGCGTCATCGCGTACAGAACGTAACTCTGATCCTTCCGTTCGTCCCGGGACTTCTTTAGCAGAAACCTGCCGCCCGATTCCTCTATCCGGGCGTAGTGCCCCGTTACCAGGCGGTCGTACTCGATCTGCCTGGCGCGGAACAGCAGCGCGTTGAATTTTATGAAGCGGTTACAGTCTATGCACGGATTCGGCGTGCCGCCCTCCTCGTACACCCTTACGAAACGCTCTATCACGTTTTTGCGGAAATCATCGCGCAGGTTTAACACATAGTGCGGGATACCGAGGCGGTGGGCGACATCCCGCGCGTCGTTCACGTCATCCAGCGAACAGCATGACTTCCGGGGCCTCCCGCCGCCTTGAAAGCCCGAAGCCGCCCCGCCCCCGGCGTCCCATCCGCCGCCTCCGCCCCCGGCGTCCCCGCTGTCAAACAGCTTCATCGTAGCGCCAACGCAGTCCCAGCCCGCCTGCTTCGCCAGGAAAGCCGCCACAGAGCTGTCCACCCCGCCTGACATCGCCACGAGCGCCCGCTCACCGTTCATTGCTGACCTGCCAAACCGTCGACCGCGCCATCGTCTGCCCCCGGTCAGAGCCGACGGATACGATGCCGACAGGCGTCTCGCAGAACTCCTCGATGAAGGAGATGTAGGCGAGAGCCTCTTTCGGCATCCTGCCGAAAGAGGCGGCGTCCCCCTCCGCCGCTCCGCCGCCGCCCACCGTCCCGGAAATGTCAGTCTTCCAGCCCTTGAACGTCTTGAGGACGGGACGCGCCGACGAGAGCGCGGGAATTGACGCGGGGAAGTCTTCTGTCAGCCCGCCGTCCGTCTCGTAGGCGACGCAGGCTTTTATCTCGTCCAGCGTGTCGTACACGTCGATGTGGGTCATCACGAGGGAGTCTATGGAGTTTACGCGGCAGGCGTAGCGCAGCGCGACAAGGTCCAGGCAGCCGCAACGCCTGGGACGGCCTGTCGTTACCCCGTACTCGCGGCCCTTCTCGCGGATGAAGCGGCAGAGGCCGTCCTCCGCGGCGTCTTTCGCGTCAAATTCGCTTGGAAACGGCCCGTTGCCCACCCGCGTCGAGTACGCTTTGAACACGCCGAGTACCTTGTCCAGCGCTCGCGGCCCGACGCAGCCGCCCGCAGCCGCGCCCGCCGCGCATGACATTCCGCTTGAGACGTAGGGGTACGTGCCCAGGTCCAGGTCGAGCAGCGCGCCCTGCGCCCCTTCAAACAGTATTTTCGCGTCCTTCCGCCGGGTAATGTACGCGGACAGGTCTATCGCCATCGCGGAAAGCGGCGCCCTGTACTGTTCAAGGAAGGCGCGGTCCTCTCCGGGTAGTTCCGCCAGCTTTTCGCCCCAGGCCAGGTCAGCTATCCGTATGCCGTCCCGGTCGCTTTTCATCGAATAGGTGATGCCTATGCCGCGCCCGGTTGTCCCTATCGGGTTGACGCGCGCCGCGTCCCGCTCCCTGTCTATCCCGATATAACGCGGCAGCACGATGTGCGCCCGGTCGGAGACAAAGATTCGCCCGCCAGTCTCGATGCCCCGGCTTCTCAGCATCTCTATCTCGCCGAAAAGCGCTTTTGGATCTATCACCATGCCCGCCCCCAGAATGACGGTCTTGTCCCTGTACAGCACCCCGGACGGTATCAGGTGAAGCGCGTACCGCTCGCCGCCCGCCACGATAGTGTGCCCGGCGTTCGCCCCGCCGGAAAACCTCACGATCGTATCCGCCCCGCCGGCAAGGTAGTCGACTATTTTGCCCTTGCCCTCATCGCCCCACTGGGCGCCAATCACCACAACTTTCATCACCCCCATTATGCCCCACCTCCCCCAAATATAAAAGCAGGGCAGGCAGGCGCCGAACGCATACGGGCAGCCCGAGTCATTGTCCTTGGTATTTTCCGGTTAGTAATTGCTTCTAACAAGAAGGGGGAGCGACGACTCGTAACATTCTGCCTCCTCGCGCGGTATGTCAGCTTGTCCCACGCTGCTCCCCCTCGCTACAAAGCCTTCGGCTTTTCCGCTACCCCCACTCCCTTTCACCAACTCCTCACCCCGCGCGCCTGCGGCGGCTTGTGAGTAGTGGCAAGCGCTTGCGACCACCGTATAAAAAAATGATTTAAGCTATACTGCCGGCATGTTCCTGGTAACATCCAAACATACAGACAAAAAGCCCGCCGGCAAGCCGCTCCACGGCTCCCGACTCCCGGCATAGTTATAAGTTTTTAGTTCCGGAAAACACATCACCCACTCTAACAAACACTCCATTTATTAAAACTTCTGAGCCATTCGCTAAAACTTTTGAGCCAGAAGTTAAAACTTTTGAGTCAAAATCTGAAATTTTTGAGTCATTAGTTAAAGCAACTGAAGGAGATGGATATGGCAAAGAGCAGTGATTGGCTGCCGGGACCTCGAACTTGAGATTCTGGCAATGTGTCGAAAATGGCTCGCTTACCTGATCGAGACCCTGCGAACCCTCTTGGGGATACCTGATAAGGAGTTTACCGAACTGGGAACACTCTTTACCGCAGCGGAAACCCTTTTAATAAAGACGCAGGACCAGGCGGAGCGAACCCACGTGATCACGGTGGAATGTCAGGCAGCCTTCAAAGCCCTGACCGTGAAGATGCGGTTCTTCAGAGACCGCTACTTCAAGATTCCGCCGCTCACTGAAGGGGACTGGGCGGCTCTGGGCTTCAGGCAGAAAGACTCGCATCCCTCGCCAGTACCAGCGCCGGACGGAGTTCCTGCGGTGTCTCTCAGCTATCCCGGCGGGCCCCACGCGATCATGGTTCATTTGGGACCTATGCCCGGAACTCAGGAACTGGACCCTGCCAGCGACTACGGCTACACGATCTACGCGGGCATCATGCCCCCGGGCGGAGCCACGCTGGAGCAGGCCGCGTCAGAGAAACACTACCTGATGAAGCCTCCCATTGACGGGAAAGGATTCTTGCACCTCCGCTTTACCCGGCGGCGGAAAGAGAAGCTCATCTTTGAGGCGGAGGATAGCGGAATGACGGTCTACATCGCCTGCCGGTATGAGAACCAGAAAGGCGAAGTAGGCCAGTGGGGACCAGTGGCTTCGATGATCATTCCGTAGAGGCAGTCCGCAGATTATGCAGAT
>JAIRMP010000133.1 GCA_031258615.1 Spirochaetaceae bacterium
GAAATTGACTGCGCGAAGCGGATGGCCGCTTTTACCGGCATAAAACATATCCTTGTCAGCGAAGACCATATTGATGAGGAGGTGGCGGCAAACCCGCGCGATCGCTGTTACTACTGCAAAAAGATAGAGTTTGCGAAAATTATAGAGACGGCGCGGGAATACGGCGCCGAGGTTGTATTTGACGGCTCCAACATGGACGATTTGAACGATTACCGTCCCGGACTCCGCGCCCTTGCCGAGTTGCGGGTTTGCAGCCCGTTGCGGGAGGCCGGCCTCAACAAGGCGGAAATCAGGGAACTGTCGAAGCGTTTTGGGCTTCCTACATGGGACAAACCGGCCTTTGCCTGCCTTGCCTCCCGCATCCCTTACGGCGAGCGCATAGACAGGCAGAAACTTTCCCGCGTGGAAAAGGCGGAAGCCCTGCTGAGGGCGGAAGGCTTTGTTCAGTTCCGCGTGCGTTCCCACGGGGATATTGCCCGTATCGAGGTTGCGCCGGAGGAGCGCAGGCGTTTCTTCGACGAGGACGCGCTCGACAGGATAGCCGCCGGGATAAAGGGGCTGGGCTTCCTGTACGCCGCGCTTGAGCTGGAAGGTTACGTAATGGGCAGCCTCAACAGGACGCGGGAAAGCTGACACATGAAAACCCTGCACTTTGACTGTTTTGCCGGCATTTCCGGCGACATGACGCTTGGCGCGCTGGTAGACCTTGGTGTTGACACGCGCCTCCTCTACAGGGAACTGGACAAACTTAACCTTGGCGGCTGGTCTATAGATTTTGTCAAAGAAGAACGCTGCGGCATAACCGGGACCCGCGCCATTGTAAACGTTGAAGATGGCGTCTCCTCCGCCCGTCACGACTGTGGACGGCACGAACATAACGCGGAGGATCACGCGCATTGCCGCGCCTGGCGCGATATACGCGCCCTTATCGAGGGGTCTGCCCTCAGCGCAGGCGCGAGGGAACGGGCAGCCGCCATATTTTCGCTGGTAGCCGAGGCCGAGGCGGAGGTGCACGGCGTCCCGGTGGACGAGGTTACGTTCCACGAGGTCGGCGCGCTCGATTCTATCATAGACATTGCCGGCAGCGCGGTCTGCCTCGACATGCTGAAGCCTGACAGGATCACTTCGGGCGTGGTAGAGCTGGGCGGCGGCGTGGTGAGATGCGCTCATGGCCTGCTGAATGTCCCCGCGCCCGCCACGATGAAGCTCTGCGAGGGGCTTCCGGTAAGAACTGGCGGGTTTGACAAGGAGATGACGACCCCTACGGGCGCGGCGATCCTTGCCGCAAGCGTGGACGAGTTTGTAACAAAATCCGTTTTCAAACATATCAAAACGGCTTACGGCGTGGGCGCGCGGAAGCTGGACAGGCCCAACGTCCTTGCCGTCTCGTGGCGCGAGGAGGGGCCGGACGCCGCCCCCCCGTCCCCAGTCTGGATACAGCAAGAACTTACGGTAATCGAAACAAACATAGACGATATGACCGGCGAGGCGCTCGGCTTCCTGATGGACAGGCTCTTTGAGGCGGGCGCTCTGGACGTAACGTTTACCTCCTGCGTGATGAAAAAATCGCGCCCCGGCTTGGTGGTCTCCGTCCTCTGCCCTAACGAAAGCCTCATCCCGCTTCGCCGCGTAATCTTTGAAAAATCAAGCGCGATAGGCTTCCGCGAAACGGCTGTGCGGCGCGTATCGCTGCCCCGCGAACAGCGCAGAATCAGATGCGGGGCGGACGAGGCGGAGGTAAAAACCGTTTTCATTGACGAAAAGAGGCGGCGCTCCAAAATTGAATACAGGGACCGTGAAAGGCTGGCCCGCGAAAGGGACTTGTCCCTTGACGAGGCGGAGGAACTTATAAAGCGTGAATACGGCGATACTTGAAATCCTTGAACTGGTACGGCAGAACCGTATCGGCGCGGACGAGGCGGAAAAACGCATAAACGCGCTGTACCACGGCGATCTCGGTTTTGCCGACATAGACTTGCGGCGGGAAGCCCGCACCGCGTACCCCGAAGTTGTTTACTGCGCCGGCAAGACCCGCGAACAGGCGTTGTCTATAATGGCCAAGATGCGTGAACACGGGCTTCCCGTTTTTGCGACAAGGGCCTCAAAAGAAGTAGCGGACGAAGCCGTCGCCGCTTTCGGCGAAACGTCCTACCACGAGTTAAGCCGGACGCTCAGCATAGGAAGCCTTTACGGCGAGGCTGAACGCGAAGGTCTTGTCGTTGTGGCGGCGGCGGGCACCTCCGACCTAAACATCGCGTGGGAGGCGGCGCGGACGGCGGAGTTTTTCGGCAGCAATGTCCGCATGATCAACGACATAGGCGTCGCCGGCATACACCGCCTGTTTAACCGCCTGGACGATATACGCGCCGCCCGCGTAATAATCGCCTGCGCCGGCATGGAGGGTGCCCTCGCCGGTGTAATTGCCGGGCTCGTCTCCTCCCCGGTAATCGCGCTGCCTACAAGCGTCGGCTACGGCGCTTCCTTTGGAGGGCTGGCCGCCCTGCTCGGTATGCTCACCTCCTGCGCCCCGGGAATCTCGGTCGTAAACATAGACAACGGCTTCGGAGCCGGCTACCAGGCCAACCTGATAAACCGGCGTCCGCGCGCCGGTCCGCCCCCAGCGCCCACAGCCCGGTAAGCAGGCTGACCGCAGTGCGGCCTATGATCCGCTGGCAAAGCAAAACCTACACGCAGGCAAACAGCTTTTTTCTTAGCTGAACAATCCGGTAGGCCGGATTCGCGTTGAGTATCAACTGCTTTAACACCGCGGGATCGTCATGCAAATGATAGGTACATATAGCGAGGCGGGGCGCGAATCTCTTGAGCGTAGCCTCAGCGCCTTTAAGCATATCCCGTTCAGCCCCTTCTATATCGGCTTTTATAAAATCAACTTTTTCTATGCCGTTTTCTTTGACATATTTATCAATGCTTGTAATGTGTATTTTTCTTGTTGTTTCCGAATTTTTTAATATAATGGAATGTCCGAGGCTGTTGATTCCAATATCCAGCGATATATCCGCATCAAAATCACTATCGCCCAACCCCATCTTTACCGGAATAATCCTGTTGGAGTTTAGCTCCGCCGTCTTTTTCAGGATTTCGTAATTTTCGTTTACCGGTTCAAACGCATACACTAACGCCCCTTTTGAAGCGGAATAGGCGCTAAAATCACCGATCCACGCGCCGCCGTCAATCACTACATCGCCTTCCCTGACCCTTACGTCAAATCCAGCGCTGTCATCCTTATACCCGTAAGGGCCTTCAGGCATCAATTTGTCCAATACATCTACAGTCTCTCTGCCGTAATCATCGCCGTAGTAACAATCAATTAAAAAAGTATCTTCAAAAATCATATTATAAAACAAATTCCAATTTATTGCGTCGTTACTGATGTCCGGCAGCAGGGCGCCGTTAAAGTCAAAAAATGTTTTTCCGTCAACGTTTTTTAACCATAGTTTTATAAAAACATCTTCTTCAAACTTATCGGCCTGTTTTCTTAGTTTATTGTATACACGATCGGCAATGATCAAAAAAAACGAATTGGTGGCATGGGATAAACTTATTTTTTCGGCCTTGATTCTGAAAAGCAGCTTTCGTATTCCACTCAGACGGCCTTTTACGCGGATCTCTTCCGATGAATGTAACTTCATGACGCACCGCCCGGCCGCGTGAGTGCCGTAAAACTATTGTGTGGAAAAGCCGTTAATTCTCTATATGGGGGGTGGGGGGGGATAATTTGGGCGGCGTATAACGCCTTCTTTTTGCCGCTGCGCCGGTGTCAGCCGGTTCCCCGTCAGCAAGGGATAAGACGCAAACGGCAAGCGCCGCGACTGTAAAATTCAATTTTCTCATATAAATCTCCGTAAAAAGTAATTGAACCATATTAGCCCAAGCTCTGTCCGCTGTCAACAGGCCGACAGCGAATGCCGGCGGTATCTTCACATACGGAAATCCGAAAAACAGCCCGGCGGTTACTCGGTTTCCATCCGAAACGACGTGATCGAAAAAGAACTCTCGACGGCTGGATGGGTGATCCTCATCAGCAATGTTGTCAGTGATGCCAAGACCGCCATGTCAATTTATCGCGACAAGGATGTCGCGACAAGAATGTCGTTGAAAAATGCTTCCTGCGAATTAAAAACAGCATTGATCTTGGGCGCCTGCGTGTACATAGCAACGAAAGCAAGGACAATAAAATGTTCAATAAAATGTTCATAGGCTTCGTAGCGTCGGTCATCATGGCAGAAATCAGCCGCGTCATGGTCGAAAGGGCTCTCTTTAGAAGTTACACCATGCCTGTGCGTTTCGCGGCAATTTTACTTTTTGATTTGGCCCCAGCCGTCAGTGCGAGGCGCGTAGCGCCGAAGCAATCCGGAAGGAACATCATTTGACTGGATTGCTTCGCACCCTCACCGGGCGGACTCACAATGAGAAAAGATACTGAACAGGCCCTAAGGAGACCGGTTGTCGTCAGGATTTATTTGCAGGAATAAAAGCCCTGCCGCGCCTGTGTTCCAGTTTTCGCGTTCCTCCCACGCGGCAATGCCCGCGCCGCCCGTTTGGGAGTAGTCCGTGTAGACAAAGTTTGGGGGAAGCTGCGGGAGCCATAGTGGTAATCCGGGGATGTCCGCGCCGTCCTCCGCGCTTCCGGCGGCCTTCATTGCCACCCGCATATAATCGCCTAACGGGATTTCCTCTCCATTGGCGGACAGATTTTCTGTACGCATATAGGCTATTTTCCCCGTTCCGCCGCCTTTCCAAATCGCCTTGAAGTACCATTCGCCGTCGTCTGCGGTAAAAAAATCCTCTATGTCCCAGCCTTCCGCGCCGGGAAAGCCTGAAAAAGCGGGAATTTCTACCGGTTCAAGGCCGAAAATGCCGTCTGTAACGGTAAAAACCCTTGGCGAAGGCGGCGGAATGTCGTGTTTAACAAAAAAATCGTCACGGTACAGCAAAAAAGCCGGTTTGTTCAGAAAAATGAACGCCTTGAGTATGGTATAGCGCGGCGTAAATTCCGATTCTCCAAGGAAATAAAGCTCCAAAAGACCGCTTTTCGCCTCCTTTACAAGCAAAAAACCACGCCTGTTCACAGCTACAGCAAGAGCCTCGTTCCATTGGACGATGCCGGCGGCGTGTTCCGCCAATGGCCAGGGCTCAAGCGGCTTCAACGCGGCCGCCTCAGGCGAGGCAATGGGGCGGAGTCTGCCGTTCTCGAATTCGGTCCATAGCGGTTCCGCTCCCGTCCGTACCAGAACCCCGGGCGCCGGCGCTTCATCTTGCGGAGGCGGCGGCGAGCCGGCAGGCGCGGTTCTTTTTGGGCAGCCGCAAACGCTTAGCAGGAAAAGCGTCAGAACGACGCCCGGCAAGAAGCGGGGGTACGGGGGCGGCAGCCCCTGTAGAGTGGGTGGCACAAGCCGCGAAGCGGTTGGGCAAAGGCTGCGCCTTTGCCTTGGAGTTTGCGTAGCAAACTCCTGCCGTTGTGTGGTGTGTGTCAGCGGCACAACCCACACGCGGGTCGAGGATGCAGGGGGGGCGTTGCGGGGGGAACACCCCCCGCAGAGGGGGTAGGACGCAACGAAGTGCGGCCGTAGGGGTCGGCAAGCGAAGTTGCCGCGACTTCCCCCTCTAAAATAGGCAAATGATGTTTTCACGGCTAAAGCGGTATATATCCGGTACTGTAAACAGAATCTGAAGTCATCAATGTTAATTCTAAATCTATTTTTAAATAGACTCAAGTTGAGGGGGTAAAAGTGCGTATAAAGGCCCTGCTATGCCATGATTGCCATACCGGTAACGGCGGCGCTGTTCTGCGCCTGCGAAAATGTATTGTGGAATGACATTGTGGTACCTTCCATGAACGGCGAGTTTTGGTGTAATATAAGGTATGTTTGATAGGTTAACGTTGAAGGTTCAGGACGCGTTGCGTTTTGTGTCCGGTAAGTCTCAGATCAGTGAAAAAAATATAGAAGACGCGGTGGACAAGATCAAGATGGCGCTGCTGGAAGCGGATGTAAATGTCCGCGTTGTGCGGCGTTTTGTCAACTCTACGATAGAGGAGGCCAAGGGCGTTAAGGTTCTGCGTTCAGTCGATCCCGGTCAGCAGTTTGTAAAAATTATTTACGACAGGATTAGGTCGTACCTGGGCGATGGGGGAGGGGGGCTTGCGCTGAAAAACAAGGACCAGGTTTCCGTGATACTGATGCTCGGCTTGCAGGGTTCCGGCAAGACTACCAGTTCGGCAAAACTGGCGCTGCGCCTTAAAAAGGAGGGCCGCAAGCCGCTGCTCGCGGCTTGCGATCTTGTCCGTCCCGCCGCCGCTGAACAGCTTTCCGTGCTTGCCGCCCAGGTCGGCGTACCGGTTTACCGTGAGGACGGCGGGAATGATCCGGTTAAGGTCTTTAACGCGGCGCTTTCGTACGCGAAGAAAAATTTGATAGACACGGTGATTGTCGATACGACAGGCCGCTTGCAGATCGACGATCTGATGATGGAAGAGTTGTCCCGCGTAAAGGCGGCGGCAAAGCCCGACGAACTATTGCTTGTCGCGGACTCGATGACCGGTCAGTCCGCGGTCGACATAGCAAAGACCTTTGACGAAAAGATCGGGCTTTCCGGCGTAATCCTCTCCAAATTCGATTCTGACACGCGGGGCGGGGCGGCGCTTTCGCTGAAGACTGTTACGGGCAAGCCGCTGAAGTTTGTCGGCACGGGCGAAAAGCCGGAGGACTTTGAGGTCTTTCACCCGGAACGTTTTGCCAGCCGCATACTCGGCATGGGCGATGTGGTAACTCTTGTCGAAAAGGCTCAAGCGGCGATAAACCGCGAGGAAGCTCTCGCTTTACAGCAAAAAATACTAAAAAACGATTTTACGCTGGAAGATATGCTTTTGCAGTTACGCGCCGTAAAAAAAATGGGCTCGGTACGATCCATGATGGAGCTGATACCAGGCATGTCGGGCCAGGTAAACGATGACGACATAGAAAAAGCGAATTTAAAAAAGCAGGAAGTAATCCTCTGCTCAATGACGCTGAAGGAACGCGCCAACCATCTGATAATAGGCCCTTCGCGCCGCGCCCGCATAGCGCGGGGTTCCGGCACGTCCGTCGCCGAGGTCGCCCGCCTCTTAAAGCAGTTTGAAAAGACGCGCGTAATGATGAAAAAGATGACAAAGATGGGCCGTGCGTCGGGCGGGGCCGCGGGTATGGCAGCCGGCGCCATGCCTGGCATGATGAGGGGTGTGCGGTAAGTTTGTATCGTGAATAGTGAGGCTGTCCTTGCAAGCGGCTGGCGCTGGTGGCAGTGAATAGTGACAGCGGCTTTCGAGACTGCCGTGTGAGTCGCCGGCGGGGGGGGCTTTGCGAGGCGTCCCGGCGGTAGGGCAGGGTAGGGGGACTTGCGGTGGTAACTTCTCACAGTGAGTAAAAGAACTTACAATGAATCTATGAAAAAGCGCCTTTTACCACTTGGTGTGCAGAGCTTCTCCAAAATACGGGAAGCGGAATGTGTCTATGTTGACAAGACAGAAAGGATTTACCGCTTGGTTACAGCAGCTATGGGTACTGTCTTCCTGTCCCGCCCGCGCCGTTTTGGAAAGAGCCTGCTGTGTTCCACGCTTGCCGCCCTTTTTGAAGGGCGGCGGGAGCTGTTTACCGGCCTCGCGATAGACTCGCTGGAATGGGACTGGAAGAAGCATCCTGTCGTCCACATAGACCTGAACCCGGCCAACTACTCTAACGGCACGGTTGAATTACTGTCCGTTGTCCGCAGGTACCTAAATGAGGACGCGAAAAAAATCGGGGTACAGTTATCTGACGACACCATATCAGGTCAGTTTCAAGAGCTAATCATGAAGGGATACAAATCACTCAGCGAAAAGGTTGTTGTCATAATTGACGAGTACGACAAGCCGCTGTTGGACACAATTGACCGGCGGGAAACCCACGAAGCTCTGAAAAACGAACTGCGCGGCTTCTATGGCGTGTTGAAGTCCTGCGATCAGTTCCTGCGCTTTGTGTTGCTAACCGGCGTTACAAAGTTTTCCCAGGTGAGTATCTTTTCACAGTTGAATAACCTGAACGACATCTCGTTAGACCCCGACTACTGCGACTTGTGCGGCATAACGCATGATGAGTTGGAAACCTGCTTCCAGCCGGAAATAGAGCGCGTCAGTACGGAGAACGGCCTTGACAGGCAGGAGTATATAGACAAGTTAAAGCGCTTCTACAACGGCTACCGCTTTTCAAAAAAAGACGTTACCGTGTACAACCCGTTCGGCCTGTTGAATCACTTTAATAAACACGGAGACTTTGGCGCGTACTGGTTTGCGACGGGGACTCCTACCTTTCTGATAAAGCTGATCGAGGAACAGCGTATAGACATTCTGGAGATAGAGGGGAAAAAAATCGCCCTTTCAGAATTTCAGCGTTTCGATGCGGGGAACATGGACGCGCTTCCCGTGCTGTACCAGGCGGGGTATCTGACGATAGTGGATTGCAGCGCAGACGGCGTGTACACGCTGGACTACCCGAATGAGGAAGTGAGGGCTGCCCTTGCCGAGTCGTTGCTACATTACTTTCTCGAGGATAGCAACAACAAGTATTCAAAGTACGATGTGGCTGACGCGCTTTTGGAGGGGAATGTGGACAGGGCGATGAACGCGCTGCGGACTATATTCGCGTCGATTCCTTACGGTATACATTTGAAGGACGAAAAGTACTACCAGACGATAGTACATCTGGTATTCAGGATGATGGGTCTGGTTGCCTTGTCCGAGGTGCAAACTGCTGACGGGCGTATAGACACGCTGGTAGTGACGAGGAAGCAGGTGTACTGCTTTGAGTTCAAGCTGAACGGGAGCGCTGAGGAGGCTTTGGCTCAGATTGACAGCAAGGAATACCTGCTGCCCTGGCGGGGCGTCGGGAAGAAGCTCGTAAAGGTGGGCGTGAGCTTCGACTACGAGAAACGCAACATAAAGGAATGGCTTGCCGGCGAACAGTGAGGCTGCCAGACGGCTGGGAGTAGTCCTGGCGCTGGCGGCGGCTAATCCAACTTGATCGGGGGCCAATCCAACCTGGCCGGGATTTAATCCGGCGCTTCGTCTTTGACAACAAGGGACACCAAACGAAATTCCATGCTTTGAAGTATGCCTATGACTCTGTCAACATTCATGTACAGCGTGTTTTTGTCCGCTATGATGTGTATGCGGGTATCGGGTTCACTCTGGTATATTTCATTGACGGTATATTCAAACGTTTCAAGCG
>JAIRMP010000198.1 GCA_031258615.1 Spirochaetaceae bacterium
GAAACCGACAGGCGAATTGAGAACCTCGGTGTATTCATACTACTCTCGTCCGATGAGTTGAAGGTCACGGAAATCCTGCCGCTGTACTATACAAGGCAACAGATAGAACAAGTTTTTGACATTGGCAAGAACAACGCGGACATATTGCCGTTGCGGGCGCGGAACGAACAAACGTTTAGGGGACACCTCATGCTGACGTTCATGGCGGCCGTTGTACTTCAACGCCTACAGAGAGACATCATCCAAAAACGAAAGAAGGGGGATAAAACAAATCCTGAAGGCTCACTGATGAAACTTCGCAACCAAAAGTGTAAAGTCTACAGCGACAACGTGATACCGCAAGAGCCGGTCAAAGAGGTCAACGCGATTTACAAACTGCTTGACATAGACTGCCCTACCACAATACCGAGACACGGCTTTGTAGTGTAAAAATCTGGCGGGAACTATAGATAATTGGTTAATCGGCGTTTCTGTAGGCGTTGCATTGGTTTGAAAATAGGAATAGTAAAAACAAAAGCCCCGGAACCAAATTTTTCAAGTGTTCTGTCATCAATGCTCCACAAAGAGTAAAAAACGATGCACAGAGCCCGGCAGATATACATATTTTTGTCCAAAAAGTTACTAACTCTATATGACATAACGTATTTAGTCAAGCCCCCTACAGCTTCATTATTTCGTCACCAGAAAGACCGGTACATTCAGTAATCTGTTCAGGCGGCATATTCAGATTTTTCATTTTTCGCGCAACTTCCTTTAGTCCCAGGTCTTTGCCTTCTTTTAAGCCCAGGTCTTTGCCTTCTTTTAAGCCGTCCAGGCGGGCGCCCTGCATACCAAGTTTATAGTCTATCCGCGTCAGTTCGTACATGTCATACGCATGGGTAAAATCGGGGTCGTTCCTTATCATTTCCAACCGGCTGTCCGCCGTTCTTATCGCAGTGTCCATTCTCTTTACCTCCTCAATCAATTCCGGCGGACTCTGCCAGTCAAAGTACGCCATCCACCGGTGCATAGGGTTTGTATAGTCCCTCTCCTTTTGCCTTCTCCACTTTACTATGTCTAGGAAATGCATTTCCAGCGCGTCCGTCAGCATAAAGTCCTTGTGTGTGTCCTCCCAGATGTGAAAACTCGTGTGAAACTCATCCAGCGGCAGTAAGCCAAAGTCCAATATGTTGATCACTATGACGGAGGGTAAATCAATATAGTCCTGCCCCTCCACTATCCCTCTGGTATATTCCATAGCCCAGTAACGGAGTGATCGCCTGCCCATGTTGTATTCGTTCTTCAACTGAATCTCGATGTTTACCCTCGTGCCGTCGGCAAGCGCCGCCCTAATATCCAGCTTGGAGGTTTTTCCGCCCAAAAAGTCCGCAGGCAGTTCCTTGTTTTCGATTATCTCGATGGAGACGATTTGGTTTTCCGGCTTACGGTTTAGCGCGGCGTTAAGAAAGGCAATGAGCTGGGTTTCATCGCCTTTTTCGCCGAAAACTTTTTTAAAGGCAAAGTCGTTCAGGATTCTTAATTTTTTGGCGGTCATGGGTTTAGTATGCCGCAGTTTGGGGCAGAATTGCAACGTCGCGTCATGACGCAGTTGACTGCCACCGGGAGCCCGTAACCTACGGCGGAGGCTGGTGTTTGTTGGGGGCAGCCGTTATTGTGGGGCTTGGTGAGGGGGCTGGACATTTGCCTGGAGTTTCGGGATAAGCAAGCGCGGAGCGCTTGCGCCGAAACTCCAAGCTCAAGACCGCAGGGCTTGAGCCCATCGCCTTTTTCGCCGAAAACTTTTTTAAAGGCAAAGTCGTTTAAGACTTTTATTTTTTGGGCTGACATGGGCTCAGTATAACGCCGTTTGAGGCAGGGGCGCAATAGTACGAAGCAATCCATGCGAAGAGGCTCGACAAGCGGGGCGGAGTTTGCGGTAAGCCAGCCGCCTTACGGCGGCTGAGACCATCGGCCCGTGTGTGGGTTGTGCCGCTGGCGCAGGGCTACAGGCCGCCTTTACAATGGCCAAAAAATACAATAGCTTGAACATAAGTTTTTAATACAAGGGACGTATCTGACAGAATGACGGTAAAGCTGGGCCGGACGGGCCTCGTTGTAAACAAAACAGGCTTTGGCGCGCTGCCTGTGCAGAGGCGCACGACTAACGAGGCGGTAAAGATTCTGCGCGCTGCGTTCGACTCAGGCATAAACTATTTTGATACGGCCCGTATGTACACGGACAGCGAAGAAAAGATAGGGCTTGCGCTCAGTTCCGTGCGCGGACAAATAGTGCTGGCGACAAAGACCGCCGCCGCTAACGGCGATGAACTACGCGCGCAGTTGGAGACGAGCCTCCGCTGCCTGAAAACGGACTATGTAGACGTTTATCAGTTTCATAACCACGAAAAGTACCCGAAGCCGGACGACGGCACGGGGCTTTACGAGGCGATGCTGGAAGCAAAACAGGCGGGAAAGGTACGGTTTATCGGCATAACGAATCACAGGATAGGCGTGGCGTTTGACGCGGTGCGGAGCGGACTGTACGCCACGATGCAGTTCCCGTTCAGCTATATCTCAGGCGAAAAGGAAGCGGAGTTGGTAAGGCTTTGCGCCGAAACTGACACTGGTTTTATCGCGATGAAGGCCCTGTGTGGCGGACTGTTAAGCGATATTGATGCGGCCTCCGCGTTTATGAACGCCCATGCCAACGTCGTGCCAATCTGGGGCATCCAAAGCATGGACGAGCTTGAAAAGTTAAAGGCCGCTATGAAAAACGAAAAAAGGCCGGATGCCGCCCAATCCGCACGGATTGGGCGTGACCGCGTCGAACTCCAGGGCAATTTTTGCAGGAGCTGTGGGTACTGTCTTCCCTGTCCCGCCGGCATAACCATATTCAACTGTGCCCGTATGTCGCTGCTGCTACGGCGCAGCCCGCCCGCACAGTGGCTTACCGAACATTGGCGGCGCGAAATGGAAAAGATCAAGGACTGTATTGACTGCGGGCATTGCAGGGAACACTGTCCATACGGCATTGATGCGCCGGCGTTGCTCAAAAAAAACTATGCCGACTATCAAACTTTTTTGTAATATCGGAGGATGAAACATGTGCGGAATTACAGGGTATATAGGGTACGATGAGGCGGCGCCAATCCTGATACGGGCGTTGAAAAAACTTGAATACCGCGGCTACGATTCGGCGGGAGTCGCTGTAATAGACGGCGAAAAGATTTTTGTAAGGAAGATGAAGGGGCGGATAGAACTGCTGGACAAATCCCTGCTGGAGGCCCCGTTAAGCGGAACTGTTGGAATAGGGCATACACGCTGGGCAACGCACGGCGAACCGTCCGACATAAACTCCCATCCCCATACCGATTCGGAAGGCCGCATCGCGATAGTGCATAACGGCATCATCGAAAACTATGTAAAGCTCAAGCAGTGGCTACAGAGCCGGGGCGTCGTGTTCCGCAGCGATACCGATACGGAGGTAATTGTCCATATAATCAATTACTTTTACCGCGCGAGCGGGGGCGCCATGCTGGACGCGGTGCTGGAAACGTTGAAGCTGTTGAACGGCTCTTACGCGCTTGCCATACTCTCCTCCGATTACCCGGACAGAATCATAGCGGCGCGGAAGGACAACCCGCTGGTTGCCGGCCTTGGAAAGAACGGCGTGTTCATAGCGTCCGATATCCCGGCCCTGCTGGAGCACACCCGCGATGTCATCTTCCTGAATGACGGCGAGGTTGCCGTGCTGTACCGTGACCACATAGAACTCCGAGGCGGAGACGGCGAGGCGCTCAAGCGCGAAACCACGCATATAGACTGGGACATTGATAGCGCCGAGAAGGGCGGCTACCCCCATTTCATGCTGAAAGAAATCTTTGAGCAGCCAAAGGCGATGTCGGACGCGCTTGGCCCACGCCTCAAAAAAGACGCATCGGCAAACGCGATCATTGATTTTGATGAGGTTAAGCTGGATGAAAGGTGGACTCAGGCGCGGCGCATAGTTATCACGGCGTGCGGCACGGCGTACCACGCGGGGATAATCGGCAAGTACGCCTTTGAGCGCCTTGCCCGTGTACCGGTAGAGGTTGACATCGCGTCCGAGTACCGTTACCGTGACCCTGTTTTTGACAGGAACGATGTTGTCATCGTAATAAGCCAGTCGGGGGAAACTGCGGACACGCTGGCCGCCATGCGGCTGGCGAAACAGAACGGGGCCCAGGTGTTCGCCATCACGAACGCGCCCGGCTCTACGCTGTCCCGCGAGGCGGACGCCGTCATATACACGTATGCGGGCCCGGAAATCGGCGTCGCCTCGACAAAGGCATTCACCACGCAGGTGATGTGCGTATACCTGCTGGCGCTGGAGCTGGGCCGGCTGCGCGGGTGTGTTTCCGCTCCCGCGTACCGGCGGTACACCGCCGCGCTCTCCGCCATCCCGAACCAGGCGCGTCAGATACTGGACAAAAAGGAATTGCTCCAGCGTTTTGCGGCGCGGCACTTCAACAAGGCAAAGGTGTTTTTCATGGGAAGGCAGTTTGATTACCCTGTCAGCATGGAGAGCGCGCTCAAACTAAAGGAGATAAGCTACACGCACTCGGAAGCCTTTGCCGCCGGCGAATTGAAGCACGGCCCGATAGCGCTTGTCGATTCCTCCACGCTCGTGGCGGCTATTGCCACCCAGAGGGCGCTGTTCGAGAAGATAGCGTCCAACATACGGGAGGTTACCTCGCGCGGCGCGGCTTCCCTCGTGATAACGTGGCAGGGCGTCGATTCCTTCGACACCGTAAGCGATGAGGTTTTCACGCTGCCGGAGACGGAAGGCTGCCTCTCCCCGCTGCTTTCCGTGATACCGTCCCAATTGTTCGCTTACTACTGCGCCGTCCAGCGCGGCAACGACCCGGACAAACCCCGCAACCTGGCAAAAAGCGTTACCGTCGAATAACCCGTAACCGTCCTTGCGAGCCACTGAGCGTGAAAGCAGGCGGGTTATTAAGAAGGGGGGCGCAATTTCCCCACCGTTTTCGCAAACCGCCACAACAAAGGGTGGAGTTTGCTTCGCAAACTCCTGCGCAAGCCGCTTCGCGGCTTGCGCCCCTACGCTACAGCCACTGCGCGGCTTCCGCTACCCCCCACAACAACGCTGGGAATTTGCGGTATGCCGCCTTGCGGCGGCGCAAACTCCGGAGCCCAAGCCGAAGCAATACAGCCCTGCGGGGGTAATGGCACGCCATTCGCCATAAAAGTAAAATTACCGGGGTACTGCGGGGCAGCGTAGCGTAGTTGAAATCCCGGCGGTTTTGTTGTATGGTTGTACCATGCTTGATAGAAGCGGCTATTTGGACTGTATAAGAACCGCGGGAACAGAGACACGCGCCAAAATGGTCGCAGGGATCAGACACAGCGGCAAGTCGTTCCTGTTTTACCAGTTCATTTGCGAATTAAGGGAAGCGGGAATTGACGATGACCACATAATACGCTTTAACTTTGAAAGCAAGGTTCTTGACCTGCCGCGGACCGCACGTGAGGTTGAGGCTGTTATCAACAAAAAAAGCGGTAAAAGCGGCAAATATTACATATTCTTTGACGAAATACAGGCCGTTTCCGGCTGGGAAAAGGTAGTGAATACACTGTTACAGCGGCGGAAATTTGATATTTACATCTCCATATCAAACGCGGCGGTACTTTTGAGCGGAAACGAAGCGGTTCGTGAAAAAAAATATGTTTTAATAAACTTTAAACCCTTGTCGTTCGCCGAGTATAAAAAATTCTTTGCGCCGGAAATCAAACCAGGCTGCGGTTTGCTCCACAAGGCTATGGCGATAAAGAATTCAAAATGTAATCATTTCGATAACTATGTACGTTACGGCGGCTTTCCCGCGGTTTACAGCGGTTTATGCGACGCCTATGCCGGTTTATCCGGCATAGGGGTGGAAGAAATCGAAACGATAAATTCCCGGCTTAACGGTATATACTCATCAATTTTACTGAATGACGTTATACGGCGCGCAAATATCCGCAACGTTGAGCTGCTGGAGCACATAATAGATATTATTTTCCTGAACATAGGAAAAGTAAATTCCGCGAAAAAAATAACCGAAAGTCTGCGTAAAAAACACTACAAAAAGAATCTGAGCCTTGTACATAAATATATCAAGGCGCTGGAAAATGCCTTTATACTAAAAAAAATGTACTGCTGCAACCTTTTAACGGGCAAACTTATGCGCACCAATGTAACATACTTCATAGGCGATCATGCCCTGTTAAACACGGTGACAGGCATACGCGACAGGATTGCGGAGGAAATTCTCCAAAACATTTTGCTGCACGATCTGGAAAGACGGGGGTATACAGTTTATTCGGGAAAACTGAGGAGTGGCAGTATTGATTTTTTTGCAAAACGCGCCAATACCTTTCTCTTTTTACAGATCATAGACAGGGCAACCGGTAACGAAAACATCCTGAAACAAAAAATTGAAACACTTAACCTGTTAAACAGTATGGAAATGTTCTCATCTCAAAAAAAATATGTGCTGTTTCTCGATGCTGACGATCAGTTCAGACAGGAAGACGGCGGTATCCTCTATGTTTCGCTGCAAAATTTCCTTTTATTCACAAACGATATTTAAACGGTATTTACTGTCCCGCCATAAACCTGTTTTGTCATATCCCCCCCCCCCCCCCCATCAGTGAGTGGTCAACTGCCCGGTCTGGTAAAAATGGTCCACGCCTGGGTTCCGATTTCTGTAAATGATGGGGTAAGAACGACGCCATCCTTTTTTTTAAGCGCATGCACAAGCCTGACGCGCCTGCTTGGGTCACAGTAAATCATCATGAAACCGCCTCCGCCCGCCCCCGAAATTTTTGCCGATTCGGCGCCGTTGTCCAGCGCGTAACGGTACAGTTCATCAAGAAACGGGTTTGTAATCGCATCCGCGATCTTTCTCTTTGCAAGCCAGCCGTTCAACAAGCAGTCCGAAAAACTCTTCATGTCGCCCTTTAGCAGCGCCTCTTTCATCGATAAGGCCTGTTTTTTTAATTCATGCATATTATCCATGCTGACCTTGTTTTTTTTGCTTGTATTTTCTATTTGCTGGTTTATTATGCTGCTGCTCTCGCGGGATATTCCGGTATAGTACAGAACGAGAGACGCTTCAAGTTCGTTCCGTATCCAGCGTTTCAGGCGCAACGGATTCACAATAACGCGCTCGTCGTTATAGAATTCCATAAAGTTAAAACCGCCAAAAGTCGCGGCGTACTGGTCCTGCTTTCCGCCCGCCAACTTTAAATCCTCACGCTCTATCTTATACGCAAGTGAGGCGATGTCGTACTCGCCCAGCGGCAGGTTGAGCCATTCCTCGAAGGCCTTTATCACGGCGACAACCATCGTGGAGGACGAACCCAGGCCGGAACCGGCAGGAGCATCGGAATAGGTTGTCATCGTGAATGAAAGCGGCTTGTGTTTGTTATAATCGGAAACGATTCTGTTGTAAACGCCTGAATGTAGTGATAAAACATTTGTAGTCGCAATTATTTCTTCCGATGGGTACTCCTCGATCACGTCAAGATCGGGAGCTTTGAAAACAATTTTCCTGTCGTCAGAGGGTTCTATGATGCAGTACGCATACATATCAATTGTAGCGTTCAGCACATTCCCGCCGTAAATGCTGTAGTACGCGGCTATATCCGTGCCTCCGCCCGCCAAACCCAGCCGAAGCGGCGCTTTTGCCCTGATTATCACACCCCAAGCCTGCCACAAACAATGGGAAAAAACAAGTACGACATAATCTGAGGCGGAATTATCGCCGGAATTTTTTGTGCGGGCCTAACGGTTGGCGGCTTTTTTCATGGCGGCCTCACGCAGCGGACGGTAGGCTTCCTGTATTTCGCGCAGAGCCGCCAAAAAAGAATCGCGGGACGGCAGCCTTGACGGATCGGCGGAGGCAAGGGTGTCAAGCAGGTAATCAATTTTTTGCATATCCCCGGTAAAGGCAAACATCGCCGAAACATCGTCCTGTACGCTCCGCACTAGGCTTTCAACCTGTGCGCCGTCCGTGCCGTACACGCCGGAAATATGGCGTACCAGCCCCTCAAGGACCGCCTCCGCGCCGTCCGTGAAAATAGAAGCGTCGTTGTACAGCGTCCATTCATTGACGGCGGTGGAAACGCTTTTGCCGGTAAAATCAAGTTTGGCGGGGGGCTTCTTGCCCGCCGGCCCCTTGCTTACAAGCGACTCGTAAAGTTTTGTCCACAATGTTTCAAGCTTTTTCAGGTACGATCTTTGCCGCATCTCATTGAACGAATTTGTGCCGAGCCCGGCAAGCCCAAAAACCATGTTCAGCATGAGCGGCCCGTGGCGGTCTACGGAAAGCCCCTTGCACAAAAATGAATATGTTATCTGGTACAGGTAGTAAATCGTTCTACCTGAGATAAAATTGTAAACATACCCGGTATCACTTTCGTATATGTTGTTGTACATCTGGTTGTTTATATCAATGGCCGTCCTCTCCCCGTCATTAAACGATTCGAATACCGCCAGCCACATCGCTTTTAACCCTTCCCGCAGGCGCGCCTTCGTTTCATCGTTCACCGTCACATCACGGTAAGTCAGTACATCATCCTGACGGCTGCTTTCATCCTGCAAAAACTCGTCAAGAAATGCCCCGTTACTTTCGTAACGCAGGTTTACGATACAAAACCTGTTCAGTATAGGCGCCATGATGTTGAAAACAAACGGTATGTTCTGCTTGTAGTTTGCCGCCGATACGACAATGGTCGAGGCCGGCAGTTTCTTGCCGTGCCCTATCGTTCTGTCAAAGACGAGTTGCAGCATCGCGCCCTGCACGTTTTCCTGCACGGTGCTCAGTTCGTCAAGAAACAGCAGAGACGGGGTGTTCTGTTTTTCGTGCCGGATTATGTTGCGGTACCAGTAGGGTTCAAGCAGTTCCAGGCGGCTTTCGCCGGAGGGTTTGTCTTCAACGCGCGCCTGAAAGCCCAGAATTTCTTCCTGTGTAAAGCGGGAGCCTATCAGGGTTTCCAGGTGGTAGCCGCTACGGGCGGCCCAGTTACCGACAATGGTCGATTTTGCCAGCCCGGGGTTGGCCAAAAACAGAACCGGTACCCCGCTGTGGGCCGAAATGGTGATGGCAAGTTCTATCGTGTCGCGGATTATGTTTATGCCCATGACCCTTTCCGGCGCAACACGGCGTTCTTGTTACGGCATCAGCCTAAACAGGGTTTGCCCGTGGGTTTAACCCCCCCTGTCAGAGTGCGTTCCATCTGCCTCATGCGTCCCAAAACGCTAAAGTCCTCGCGCTTCCCGCCTATCGTTATGCGGCAGCCGCCCAAAAGTTCATCTCTCAAAACGGTTGTTATGCGCACATCACTAGCGCCTTCCCGTTCCTTTAGCGTTGTCTTTACCGCTTCCAGAAAGCCGTCGTCCGGTTTTTCCGCGCAGTCCAGCAAAACGGTCAGGATATTCCGTTTTTCCAGCAGCAGTTCTTCGATTTTACCGATCAAAAGGCCGGTGTGCTGGAAAAGATTCCGTTGTATCAGCAAGAAGACCACGGCGCAGGCGGCCTCTACCCCGTTTTCCCTGTCCGTAAGCCCGCATTTCCGCAGCGCCGCCCGCAAAAAGCCGTTGACCCGGGCCGCCGCCGCGCTTCCCGACACAACGTTATGCAGATGGGAAAGGCCGCAAAAGGCCGCCTTTATCACGCCAAGCCCCGTCTCGCACCGCTCCAAGTCATCATCGTCCATAAACGTGGCCGTCTCCCTTTCGCAGGCTTTTACAAAGGCTCTTGCCCAGCGGTCCGCGGCGAACATCAGCGTCGTCCCCCAAGCTCGCGCAGAACGAGTTCCGCGTGGGCGCGGGCATCCTCGCCTGAATAGTCGCGGCGCAGCAGCCGCCCAGCCGCGGCAACGACGAGGGCCGCCGCTTCCGCCCTGAACGCGGCAAACGCGGCCTGCCGTTCCGCCTGTATCTGCCTGCGGGCGCTCTCGACTATACCTTCCCCCTGAATCTTCGCGTCCGAGATGATGTCCGCCGCCTGCTTTTCCGCCGCCTCGCGTGTCTCCTTCGCAAGCCGCGCCGCCTCCGCCCCGGCGTTCTTCACCTTCTCCTCGTACATCTGCCGGAGGGTCTTGGCTTCGTCCTTCTCCTTCGCGGCGTTCTCTATTTCCGCCGCTACCTTTGCCGTCCGCTCTTCCATGAATTTTGTGACGGGCTTGAATAGTATCGCCCGCAGCGCGATGAAGAGGACGGCAATGTTTACAAGGGTGAAAAAAAAGCTTACGGAAAAATCAAGCATGGCGCGCTCAGCTTACTTGTTTGACGATTACAAGGATCGCTACTACAAAGCCGTAGATCGCTGTCGCCTCCGCCAGCGCTATGCCTAAAAAGAAGGCGGTCATGATCTTGCCGGAAGCTTCCGGCTGCCGCGCTATCGCCTCGGACGTGCGCCCGGTCGCTATGCCAATTCCGATGCCGGCGCCTAGCCCGGACAAAACGGCGAAACCCGCCGCAAACAAATATACAAAGTCCATGGATATCTCCTGTTTTTGTTACAGTTAAATTATATCGACAAATCACATCAACATCAATCCCACCGAGAGCCGATAACTTAGGCCTGGAGTTTGCGGTAAGCCTGCCGCCTTGCGGCGGCTGATACCACCGACCCGCAAACTCCCAAGGCAAAGGCTGTGCCTTTGCCCAACCGCTTCGCGGTTGCCTGGCAAACTCCTATGGTAAGCCGTAGGCTTACCACTGCCACGTCAAGCCGTCATTGCGAGCGAAGCGAAGCAATCCACTGTGCGAAGCGACTCGCCTGGATTGCTTTGCCTCACAACAACGCAATAACGGCAGGTAGCCTGCCGCATGTAAAACAAGAAAGCCCTCCCATATCTATGTACAAATGTCATTTTTTTACAAAAAATTCTCAAAAATTCAAGCAAAATGCTATCTGCCGTCTATATATATGTATGAAGACATTGATGAAAAATGCAAATAAAACCGAAACCAAGCCGCCCGCGGCTTGGGGCGCAGACTCAGCCTGTGGCATACCGCCTTCGTGGAGGCCATGCACCGGGAACTCAAACACTGGGAAAAACACCTTAGCTTCGAGGCCGAACACCTGCTGAACGCGGCGCCGCTCGCTATGGA
>JAIRMP010000215.1 GCA_031258615.1 Spirochaetaceae bacterium
TAAAAATTTTGCCGGCGGGCATGGTACGCAAGGAATGTTTTGGTATGAAAAAGACTTTTAAAAAAATTTTGGGCCGCAAAGCCCGCAAACTTTTCGTTATCGCCATAGGGGCGTTAATCGCGGCAGGGTTCAGCGCCTGTGGAATCATTCAGGTTAGATCAGGGCCCAGTGAGGAGGAACAGGCTGTGCAGGATACTTTGGATAGCGCGTCCTGGGAGGTGAAAATACTGGATACGCCGCCGTCCCTTGCCGGGTTTGAAAAGGTGTCCGGATTTGGCGCGGAAATGGCCTTCTTTCAAAGATCCGCCGGGCGTTTGGGGTTGGGGGGCGCCGGTAAATGGTATGTATTAACGGCGCCGGAACTGCCCGGCACAACGTACTATTATTATATACAGGGCGTTAAAGACACAGGAGGCAGTCTGAGCATCGCGAATATTTATAAAAACAAACAGTAACGCCGGGGAGCACAGCGCCGCCGTACCGGAAGCGGTACGGCGGCGCCGCACCCGCGAGTTGGCAGCGGAGAGGATCGGCTGGGGCAACGGCTTCCGGGGCATGGGCTGGGACGGCTCGGCTTTTCAGCCATTGGGCAGTATCAACAGCGGCGTCACGCTGAAGATTGAGTATCAGTAGTTAGACGGAATAGTCCCTAAACTGGTTAAAGTGTATAAAAAAACATACCGGAATATGGCACTTGAATTTATTAAATGTATATGTTATCATAAATATAAGGGGGAATTATAATTCTTGAAAAAATTAAAGGTATATTTGGATACAAGTATCATAAATTTCTTGGAAGCAAATGATGCTCCAGAGTATAAAAAAGCCACAGAAGATTTTTTTGAAAATGTAGTAACTCCTGAAAAAATTGAAGTATACATCTCCAATGTTGTCATTGATGAAATAAATGATACAAACGATGAAGAAACAAAGAATAAATTACATGAAAATATTAAAAAATATCCCAATATAAAAATATTAACTACAAATGATGAAAATATTGAAGAAATAGCTTTCTTGGCTGAAAATTATATTACAAATGGTATTATACCCAATAAAAAAGCTGCTGATGCATTTCATATAGCATATTCCACAGTATTCCAAATAGATGTCCTTTTGAGTTGGAATTTTAAACATTTAGCAAATATTAACAAGGAACAGAAAGTTTTAGGATTAAATAAAATATTAGGATATAATCATTCTTTTAGAATGACAAACCCACTGGAGGTATATTTTGATGAATAACACATTAGAAAATGCTCTAAAAGAGACATGGGAAAAGAAAGATAAATTTTATGAAGAAAATAAAGATTTATCTGTTCTTGAAATACTAATTAAACTGGAAAATAAATATGGAGTACGGGGCACTTCGCATAACAGGTCTGTTTACGTGCGCCAGCTATCGCTGGCGACGCCGCTAAAGCGGCTCGGCCTCCGCAACGGCTAGCAGTTTGTTGCGCTTTGCGCATAAAACCTTCCAAAAATCGCCTTTAGGTGATTTTTTACCCTGCAAACTGTACGTCAACGAAGTTGACACAGCAGCCAAGATAATCGGGATTTTTGCATATTTTTTGATAGAAAAATATGCAATTTTACGGTAAAAAACCGCCGTACCGGAAGCGGTACAGCGGCGGTGTGGTAGAAGGCTGCCCAAATAATGGGCAGCCTCCTACCCGATCATTGCGGGGTGGGGTAACACAGCGGCAAGCCCTGGGGCTTGCCGCTGTGCTTATCCTTTTTTTATTCGCGTGTCCGCGGCAATGAACACGCCACGGGCGGGGTTGTAGATTACAGGGTTAAGGTCTATTTCGCTTACATCCGGCAGCGCCAAAAGGAGGGCGCTGACATTTGTTATAATATCCGAGAGAGACTCTTTGTTTACGCCCGGTTTACCCCTATAACCGGCCAACAGCGGTTCGCAGCGCAGGCTGTTAATCAGCGCAAGCGCTTCGGGACGGCCTATGGGCGGGTAGCCAAAGGCCAGGTCCTTCATTATCTCGACCCAGACGCCGCCTAAGCCAAGCATTACAGAGCTGCCAAGCTGCGGGTCGCGGACGCCGCCTACTATTAGCTCTAAGCCCTGCGGAGTCTGTTCCTGGACAAAGATCCCCGCCGCGCCCGGAAAACGCTTAAAGAAATCCACCGCGGTTTCCGCCAGTTCACCGGCGGAATTTATATTCAGGCGGACGCCGCCGGCATCCGACTTGTGTATAATCTCCGGATGGTCAATTTTAGCGACCACTGGGAAGGAAATTCCGGCAAGGGTTTCAGGACGGACATCCGCGGCGGTTTTTAGCATGAGTCCGCGGGCAATATGTATCCCAAATAGTTCCAGCAGTTTATAGGCGTCCATAGTCGGCAAATACTCTCCGGACGGAGATGAGGACAGGATTTCCCGCGCGCGCCGCAGAGCGGCCCCGGAAGGACGCGCCGCATCCGTATCACTGAATTTGGGCTGCTCCCTCATGCCGGCCAGCATGGAAGCAATCTGTTCCGGGTAAAGACTCGTCGGAATGCCGTTTTTGATCAACAAGGCGCGGGCGTTTTTACCGAGCGTAGGGCCAAAGAAATTAGTTAAAACCGGTATTTTTGCGTCTTTAAGCACGGGGATTAACGCTTCGGCGACCTTGCCCGTATCCACCGTAGCGGGCGGGACGCAGCAAATCAGCAGCGCGTCGTAGCGCCCGCAATCCAGCAGGGCTTTGGCGGCCAATACATAGTGTTCGGGCGGCGCGGGCGCTACAATATCCACCGGATTCTGTACTGAGGCTTCGCGCAGCAGATTTTCTCTTAAATAGTTTTTTAACGGTTCTTCCGGCGGCGGCAGCGTAAAGCCGTAATCGCTTAGGGCGTCGGAAATAAGAATACTGGGGCCCCCGGCGTTGGTCAAATGAGCCACACGGTTTCCCTTTACCTGCGGCATATTGGCAAGAGCCGTGGCGCACATAAACAGTTCTTCCAGCGAGTAGACCCGTGTAATTCCCGCCTTATTTATAAGCGCGTCCACAACCTTATCGTTTCCGGCGAGGCTGCCTGTATGGGAGCTTGCCGCGGCCATGCCCGCGGAGGTGCGGCCCGCCTTTAGCAGCAGGATGGGTTTAGTCATCCTGGCCGCCAGCCTCCAGAAACGCTCCGGCTCCGCAATCGTCTCCAGATACAGCGCTATCACTTTGGTATGTACATCATCTTCGTAGAACGGCAGCAAATCACAAACAGTAAGATCGGCCTGATTTCCCAGCGAAACAATGGACGAGAACCCTATCCCCAATTCTTCGGCATAATCCAGCATCGCGGCGCCTATGGAGCCGCTTTGTGTTACCAGGGCAAGATTGCCCCGCTCTATATGCCCCGCCAGAATGGTAGAGTTAAGATTCACTTTTACATTCATAAGGCCCATGCAGTTTGGGCCTATCAGCCGCATATTATAGCGGTTGATTATAGATACCAGTTTTTCCTGAGCTGCGACTCCTTCACCGCCTATTTCTTTGAAACCGGCGCTGACGCAGATTATAGCTTTTACCCCCTTGCGCCCGCAGGCCTCCGCCAGTTCCAGCACGGCGGCGCCCGGCGTCGCTATAACCGCCATATCCAGCGGGCCTTCGATAGATTCTACGGAGGTATAACCCCTGGCTGACAGAACATCTTCTCCACGGACATTTACCGCGTATACCGCCCCGCCAAAACCGTCCCGCAGGATGTTTTCCACTACAGAGCGCCCTATCCCCGGCTTTTGCGATGCGCCTATGACCGCGACCGAATCGGGATACAGCAGTTTATCGGTGCGCCTTCTGAAACGGGGCTGGTTGTCTTCCCAACGTTCAATCTTTAGTCCCTGGGGGACAGCCTTACCCTGATAGTAAATTTTTCCGTCGTCGCCCCTCGCAAAGTTACCCAGCGCAAGTTCCAGTAGGGTGCGCGCCCCCACGAGCCGGTTCTGTTCATTCACCAGCGCAAGATAATGACGCATACGTTCCTGCTCATCTTTGTGCAGGGCGTAGTCAACGGGTATACTTTCCGAAACAAGCAGCAAGGGGCCGCCGTCCAACTCTTTGGTGGCCAGGTGGGACGAGGCGGCGAGCGCGGTTTCCCGCGCCTGCAATGCGTCCCCCACGCCGTTTCCACCGGCGTATGCCCGTTTACCGTCTTTTACTATGGTAAGGTCTGCCGGATGAACATTTACAACCAGATACTCATCAAGTAGGCAGTCAGTGGTCGCCCACACATAGCCTGCCAGCAGTATAGCGTCTCCTTTCATAGGTCTAATCAGTTCCAGCGCTTCCGCGTCATATTCCCGCCTAAGCGCCTTGTCAGAAAGAGGCTTTCCCCGCTTCCGGTAATACTCTTTTATGTCGAGCGCCGCATAAGGCACTCCGAGCTTTTCCGCCGCGGCGCGGGCCTTCGCTCCGGCATTGCTCGAAAAAACGCCGGCAATCTTGAACGGACATTCGCCAAGCCTTCCCGCCTGAGTATTCTCTATCTCTTTTTGTAGTTCGTAAGCTCTCCAGAGCGTGTCTCCTGAACCGGAAACATACCCTATTACCCGCAACTCTCCGGCCGCGTGATTGTGTATAGGTGTTATCATAACTATATTCCTTATCTTTGTAGATACGCCGCCGCCTGAATGACGGAGGCATTGTTGTTGTACAGGGCCAACTTTGTTGGCTCTGAATAAAATAGGGGGGGGGGGGGGGTAACTTCCGTGTCATTCCCTCCTACCGTTCCAAAGGCTGCACCGCAGCCTTTGGAACGGCCTTTCCCCCGTACCCCCGCTGCCAGCCGCGTATGCCAAGCGCCCTTATCACCGTGAAGGCAATGCGTAAAGCGGCTGGCCGCCGCGCTATTTCATAAGCGAGGGCAGCCATGTTGAAATTCCTGGTATAAGCACGATGAATACCTGAATGATGAGCAGCGTTACCACCGGGCCTACCGCCGCTCTAACTATGTCTTTTATCGGGATGCCGGTAATGCCTGACGCCGCGTACAAATTTGTGCCTACGGGCGGGGTAATAAAACCTATCGCCAAGTTAGCCACCATGATCACGCCAAAGTGAATGGGACTCAATCCTATACCTATTGCTATTGGCAGCAAAATCGGGGTTAGAATGACGATGGCGGCGAGCGCTTCCATCAACATCCCCGCAACGAGCAGCAGCAGGTTAATAAATATCAGTATCAAAATTTTGTTGTCAGTGATGCCAAGAACGGCGTTGGCCAGCATGGTCGGAATATTCTGAAAGGTCAGAATACGGCCAAACACTGTCGCCACCGCTACAATGAGTAGAATCGGAGCGTTCATGCGCGCCGAACGGAGCAGGATTCCGGGAATTTCCCTGATTTGCAGCGTTTTGTAAACGAACTTGCTCACTATAATACCGTACAGGGCGGCCACTCCCGCGGCTTCCGTGGCGGTAAAAATACCGCCGTAAATTCCGCCAAGAATTATTACAGGGCATAATAGCGCCCAAAACCCGTCGAGCAGGCTGCGGCTTATACTCATACGCGGTTCCTGCGTATCCTTGACCTCTATGGGGTGGAGTTTGCTAAAGATGTACGCATAAACCATCAGCCCTATGCCGCATAGTACGCCCGGCATTACACCGGACATGAACATATCTCCTATAGAAGTTCCCGCGGATACCCCGTACATGACCATAGGCAGGCTCGGAGGAATAAGAATTCCCAGTCCGCCGGACGCCGCTGTCAGCGCGGTGATGAAACGGCGATCGTAGCCTTGCTTGGTCATAATAGGGATCATTATCGTGCCTACCGCGGCGAATGTCGCCGAGCCTGAGCCGGAGATTGCGCCGAACAGCATACAGGTAAATACCGTAGCCATAGGAACGCCGCCGGTAAAACCGCCGACACAGGCGTTCGCAAAGTTAAAGAGGCGTTTCGAGATGCCGCCTTTTGCCATGATTTCACCGGCAAAGATGAAAATAGGCACCGCGAGCACAGGAAACGAATCCAGCGCGGATACCATGCCGCGGCCAACGAAGGCCAGCGAAACTGTTTCACCGAACAGCGAGTTCAGCAAAACCCCAAGCCCCATGGCGGCGGCTATGGGTACGCCCAGCGCCATCAGACCAAAAAATACAATGAATAGTAACGCCGTCATTCTTTTACCTCCCCTTTACCGCCAAGCGTCTTAATCTGAGTAAACAGGTTGAATATGATGCGTATGGACATCAGACCCATGCCGACAGGCAGGGCCGCGTATATCCACTGCATAGGGATTTTTAACGCCGGGCTAAGCTGCGGCCTTGACAAGAGGCTGACGCACATACCTACTCCTACAACAGTCATAATTACGGCAAATATCAGGAATATGAACTGATTTATAAAGTTTACAATGAGCCGGACCTTTCCTTTGAGCGAATTTTCAAACATATCCACGCGGATATGGCTCTGAATTTTTGCCCCCAGGCTTGATCCTACAAAGGTCATCCAGATAAACGCGTACTTGGCGGTTTCTTCCGTCCAACTGGCTGGTATTTTCAGTATGAACCTAAAAATTATCTGCAATATCGTTACCGTTACAAAGTAGCCCATTGCCAGTGATATAAAAATCTCCTCAAAATGGGCGTCCAGGAATCCTATAATTTTTTTCACCGTAACCTCCTTCCGCTGACAGCGCGGCGTTAATTCCGCCCGTTTTACCGGGCAGCCTCTACAGCCGCGAAAAGTTTGTCAATGATACCTTGACCGCCGGCTTCTTTTGCTATCATCGGGATTACCGGAGACGCTTTATCTTTCCAGAGTTTAGCGTCCGCCTCGCTAAGGGTTGTAACGGTGATCTTATTGTCCGCTAGGGTTTTAAGGTAGCCCGCGTAATCTTCGGCGGCGCGTTGGCGCTGGAACAGCGTAGCCTCCATCGCCGCGTCCCGGACAACTTTTTGCAATTCAGGGCTGAGACCGTTGAACCATGCGGGATTTGCCGCCAGCATCCCCGTCGTAAATATGTGGTGTGTCAGCGTAACGAATTTCTGCACCTCATAGAAACGCTGGGAAATAAAAAGTTCCAGCGGATTTTCCTGGGCATCCACAGTTCCCTGCTGCAACGCGGTATACAGTTCCGCAAAAGATATAGCGGTGGGCTGTGCGCCCAACTGTTCCCAAATCGCTATGTGTATGGGATTCGTCATAACCCTGATCTTGATGCCGGAAAGGTCAGCCGGAGTACGGATCAGCTTGTTGGCTGAAAGTTCGCGGTAGGCTACGGCCTCAAGATAGCCAAGCCCCACCATGCTGCCTTTTTTTTCCATTATTTCCAGCATTTCCCGGCCAAAATCCCCGTCCAGCACCCTGTAGGCCACCTCGTTTGACGGAAACACGAAAGGCACGGCAAAGACCCCCAAATCGGGAACGAATGAAAGCAGATTCCCTTTGTCGCCTCCGCCCGTACTGCTTTACAATCCTTGTCCCCCGGTTTGTTATAGATTCTGTAAACCCCGCGCATGGGGCCGCGGTTTAATACCTCGCTTGACAAGAATTTTTTCTTATGATTAAATCTTAGTATTCCGCTATGTTTTATATGAAAGCGGATATTCGAAACAGAGGGACTCTGTCCCCAAGGAGTGTTGTATGAAGAAAAAAGTGTTGGTAATGGGGTTTGTGGCGGTTTTGGCGGCGGTTCTGGTAACGGTTTGCTCCAAGAAGAAGGCTGACGCGGCGGAAAAGTTCAATATCATTGCGGATCCAAACCTGACTTCAAACCCGCTGGCGATTATAGCGCGTGAAAAGGGTTATTTTGCTGAAGAGGGCATAGACCCCAATTTCATCTTTTTGAGAGACGGGCGGACAGAGGCGCTTTCCACCGGTAAGGGCGATATTTACCTTGAGGAGCTTATCCCGCCGCTGGTCTATGCCTCGCAGGGAGCGCCGGTCAAGATCATAGGCGGTACGCTTTCCGGAGGCAATTATGTGATTTGCCGCGCCGAAAATGCCGAAAAATACGCCTCCCTCGAAGGCTGGAAAGGGGCGAGGCTTGGCACGGTGCGGCTTTCCACATCCGAAATGGTCTCGCGTTACGCTCTTACGCAGGCGGGGATAGATGTCAACACTGACGTGGACTTTACCGAAATTGACAACTATCCCAACATCATCGAAGCGGTGCGCAAAGGCCAGGTTGACATCGGCTTCATCGCGGGCGGCCCTTACCGGAAGAGCGCCCTGGACCTGGGGCTGTCCATCCTTTTCCCGATGAACCGGCTGGCGCCCAATTACCTCTGCTGCCGTTTGAACGCCTATACGCCCTCGCTTGAGGCAAAGCGGCCCCTGTTTGTCAGGTTTCTGACAGCCTACCTGCGCGCGTGGAAGGACTTTAACGATTTGGAGCAGCGTGACGCGCTAATCAGAATGTTCGCCAACCTTACCTCGCAGGACGATGAACTTATAAACGAGATGGTATTCGACACGAGCCGCAACGGGGAGCGGTCATACAACCCCGATCCCGACTTCCGCCGCGTTGTAAACGTATGGGACACGCTGCGCTCAACAGGCTACATACAGCCTGAAGGAATCGAAATTTCCAGCGTAGTGGATACTTCGGTTTACAAGGAGGCTCTTGATGAGATACGCCGCCGGTATCCGGGCGATCCTCTCTACGGGGAGCTTGCAAACATCTACGAGGAAAACAATTGAGCAGAATCGATATAGAAAACCTTACGCTGATTTTCAAACAGACCGCAGGCGAGGCGGCGGGCGCGGATTTTATAGCGCTTGATAATGTCAGCGCCGTTATCGAATCAGGGACCTTTGTCTGCGTGATAGGACCCTCAGGCTGCGGTAAATCTACGCTCCTCAGTGTGCTTGAGGGCCTCGTTACGCCGACATCGGGGCGCGTGCTGATAGACGGGACGCCGGTAAATGGCACGGGAACGGAACGCGCCGTGGTATTTCAGCAGTACACTCTCTTTCCCTGGATGACGGCAAAACAGAACATCGTCTTTGGAATAAAGCAGACGCTGAAAAAACTTTCGGAACATGAGGCGGGCGTCCGCGCGGAAAAATTTCTTGAAAAGGTGGGGCTGGGCGGGGTGGGCGATAAGCTGCCCGGACAGCTTTCCGGCGGTATGCAGCAACGTGTCGCCATTGCCCGCGCCCTTGCCGTGAGTCCCAAAATCCTCTTGATGGACGAGCCTTTCGGCGCGATCGACGCCAAGACCCGCGTGTCCTTACAGGAGCTGCTGCTGGAACTCTGGGATGCCGATGCGCGGGAAGACGGACTCTGCGGACAGAAAAAAACCGTAGTCTTTATTACGCACGACATCGACGAGGCGCTCCTGCTTGCGGACACCATTTTTTTTATGAAACCCGGCAGTATCGCCGAAACCATTTCCGTACCGCTTTCACGCCCGCGCGCAAAGGACGGACAGTTTTTTAACGGCGAAGAATACCGCAGGCTGCGCGCCGACCTGGTGTCAAAGTTTTACCAGGATGTACGCGAACATATAGGCGGAGAGGTCGTATTATGAAAATCGTTAAACGTATTGTAAACCTGCCGGCATTATTCCTGCTGCTCTTAATCGCGCTCGCGCTTTTTGTCCCCGGCAGGATGAACGCTCGGTTTAAAATTCAGGAGCCTTATAGTTTTGTAACCGCCGTCTTTCTCGCGTGGGTGTTTTTCCAAATCAAATTAAACAAAAACCCGGAAGCGGCGCGGGATGTCGCCTCCATCGTGCTGCTCTTTTTGCTGGTTTGGGATGCGGCCGTTACCAAAGCCGATCTGCTTCCGTTTGTATTTGTTCCCGCGCCGGAAAATGTGTTCCATGTTTTTACTTCCGATTACAAAATGATACTGTCCGGTTTTGTCCGCTCGCTGTTCTTGCTGCTCACCGGTTTTGTCGCGTCGATCATTGCCGGCGTGGGGCTTGGCATCGCCGTAGGCTGGATTCCGCGCCTGCGTAACGCTGTGCTCCCTATAGCAAAGGTAATAAGCTCCGTGCCCGCCCTCATATACAGTTCCTATTTGGTGGTGATGATGCCGACGTTTACCATCGCGTCAATATTTGTGATATTCTGCGGCACATTCTGGATACTCTTTATGAACATGATTCAGCGCGTCGGCACTATAGATCAGCGCATCATCAATACGGCAAAAATTCTCAACGTAAAAACCGGCACGATGCTTTTCAAGATCATTTTGCCGTACTCGCTGCCGCATATCCTCAATGATATGACGACCATACTTTCAATCTCGGTGATGACGCTTACCGTTGCCGAGATGATAGGCGCCGAGAGGGGCATGGGTTTTTATGTCCGCCGTTCGCTTGATTACGGAAATTATACGCAGTCCATCGCGGGGATTATTTTTATCGCGCTGGTTATAACGGCGCTGAACGCGGCGCTGGCGCTGCTGCGCAAAAAACTTATCAAATGGAGTTATTAAATGTCGGATATAACGCAAAATATATGTGAACTGATCGGTAATACCCCTCTCATGGAGCTTTCGCGCATCGAGAAAAAATACGGCTGCGGCGCGCGCATTTTGGCAAAGCTGGAATTTTTTAACCCGGCGGGCAGCGTGAAGGACCGTATCGCTCATTCGATGCTTCTTGACGCCGAAACGAAGGGGCTTATCGGGCCGCATACCACGATAATTGAACCGACAAGCGGCAACACGGGGCTGGGACTCGCCGCCGTCTGCGCGTGGAAGGCTCTGCCCCTTATCATCGTGATGCCCGATAACACGGCGAAGGCGCACCGCGATCTGCTGAAGGCTTACGGCGCCGAAGTCGTTTTAACAGAGGGCGCAAAAGGCGTGAGGGGGGCGATCGCCCGCGCCGAAGAACTTGCCGAAAGTATGGACGATAGTTTTATTCCCGGACAATTTATCAACAGCGCCAACCCCGCCGTCCATTTTGCCGCGACCGGGCCTGAAATTTGGCGGCAAACCGGCGGAAAAATTGATTACTTTATCGCCGGAGTGGGCACGGGCGGCACCATTTCGGGCGCGGGGAATTTTCTGAAATCGGCCGACAGCGCAATAAAAATTATCGCTGTGGAACCGGACGCTTCGCCGTTTTTATCGACCGGGAAGAGCGGAATACACCGTATTCAGGGGATAGGCGCGGGTTTTGCCCCCGCCGTTCTCAACACGCACATTTACGACGAAGTTATCCGCGTTACCGATGACGACGCTTTTGACGCCGCCCGCGTCCTTGCCCGGAGCGAAGGCATCCTTGCGGGACCTTCTTCCGGCGCGGCCCTCCACGCGGCGCTTAAGACGGCTTCCCGCGCCGAGGCGCACGGTAAAACCATCACCGTTATCTTCCCCGATTCCGGAGAACGCTACGTTTCATCGGGGGTTCTATGATCGACATCCTGGCGCCAAAACAGTATGCTAACGAGCCGGGGATTCTTGCCGAAGCCGGCAGGTACTGCGCGGCGTATTCAAAGCGAATATTCATCATCGCGGGGAAAACCGCTTTTTCAAAAATACGCGGCGCTCTGCTTCCTTCGTTTGAGGCCGCCGGTATCGTGTACTCGGTTTTTGAATATGCCGGCTATCCGACCCACGAAGCGGCGCGGAAATTTGCCCGCCTTGCACGGGAATTTAACGCCGGCGCAATTGCGGCGGCGGGCGGAGGGCGCATCATGGATACGGGCAAAGCGGCGGGCGGCTATGCGGAACTTCCCGTTATCGCGATTCCAACGACCGCTTCAACCTGCGCCTGCTGGGCCGCGGTGTCGGTCATGTACGATGACGAAGGCGTTATGACGGCGCCGCTTTTCAACAGCGCCTCCCCCGCGCTCATCATTGCCGATACAGACATTATCGCGCGCGCGCCGCCGCGTTATATGCGCAGTGGAATCGCGGACACGCTTGCCAAATGGTATGAATCGTACCCAAACCTGCTTACAAGCGGTGATTTTTATCTCCGGCTTGTTACGCGCTACGGCGCCTTTGCCCGCGATATACTTGAATCGCTCGGCCTACAGGTCATGCGCGATATAGAAAACAACATATTCAACTACGATGAGATACAAGAAGTGATTGACTGCATATTTTCCATAGCGGGCTTTTGCGGCGCCGTCCGGACCCTTACCGATACGCAGGGCCTGGCGCATCCTTTTTACAACGCTTCAACCGCTGTGCCCCCGTTGCGGGATAAACTGCACGGCGAGAAGGTCGCGTTTGGCCTCGTTATGCAGGCGTTCATTGAGGGCCGCGAAACACGGGAAATCGAACACCGGATCGATATCTTCAAAAAACTGCGCGTCCCGCTTACACTGCACGAATTGGGAATCGCTCATGATTTCGAGAGCGTGTTTGAAGTTATTTTCCGGCGTATGCAAAAATCCACGCCGCGCTATTCGGGCATGGAACGCCCCTGGACGCGCGATGAACTGCACGGTGCGATTCTGAAAGTTGATGAGTACGCGCAAAAAAACAGAGAAGCGCGCGGCGTTGCGTATAAAAAAGCGCTGGACGGCATCAAGCCGTTTAAGGCGGCGCGTTCACTGGAAAGCGCCCGGCGCGAATTCGGCCTTTCCGAAGTGCTTAAACTTGCCGGCAACGAAAATATGTACGGCCCGTCGCCAAAAGCGCTTGCGGTTTTGGCGCGTGTACAAAACGAAGTTTCGTACTACCCCGACACCGGCGTTACCGGCCTGCGCTCCGCCCTTGCCGCAAAACTCGGCGTTGAGGAGGACGAGATGCTGTTTGGCAACGGTTCGTTTGAGTGTTTAAGTTTTGCCGCGCTTGCCGTACTGGAAGCGGGCGGCGAGGCCGTCATTCCACAGCCCTCATTCGGCTGGTATACGATCTGCGCCAGAGCCGAAAACGCCGCGCCGGTTTTTGTGCCGCTGCGCCGCCACAAGGTTGATCTGGACGCGGTCCTGCGGGCGGTTACCGCCAATACGCGGCTAATCTGGCTCTGCAATCCAAACAACCCCACAGGCGCATACTTTACCGGCGCGGAACTGGACGCCTTTTTACGCCGCGTTCCGTCTTCCATATTGGTGGTTTTGGACGAAGCCTATATCGACTTTGCGCCCGCCGATGCACCCAAAACGCTTTCGCTGTTCCGTCAGCATACAAACATCATCAGCCTGCGCACGTTTTCCAAGATATACGGGCTTGCGGGGCTTCGCATCGGTTACGCGGTGGGCAATCGCGCCCTGATCGAAGTAATCTCCCGCGTCCGCGCTCCCGTCAACGTTAACACGCTCGCGCAGGAAGCCGCCCGCGCCGCCCTTGACGATGAGGATTTCTACCGCTACGTCCTTGCCGAAAACGCGAAAGGCAGGGAACTGTATTACGCGGAACTTACACGGCTGGGAATTGAGTACATCCCCACGGCGGGAAATTTTATCATGTTTAACACAGGCCGCGACGCTGGTGAAATTGAGCTTGAATTCATCAAGCGCGGAATTCTTGTCCGCAACGGCGCGGAATTCGGAATGTCGTCATGGATTCGGGTAACCATAGGCGCCGAGGCGCAGAACAGAAGGGTGCTTTCAGTATTGGAAGAAGTTTTTGGAAGCCGCTATTGACAAAAAACTTTTTGTATGTTAATCTTAGTAATTCGATGTGTATAGTAATAATATAGGGGCGATGGAGTTAAGCTATGGTTCCCTTTGAATGGAAATATGTTCTGGAGTATTTTCCCAAAATACTGTCCGTGCTTCCGGTAACGCTGCTTATTGTGGCGGTTTCAGCGGGCGCGGGGCTGGTTATTGGGGCGCTTTTTGCCGCGGCCCGCATCGAAAAAATTCCTGTTTTACGCGAAATTTCCGCGGTCATGGTGTCGTTTATCCGGGGAACCCCGATTTTCATCCAGCTTTTTGTTGTTTACTACGGGCTTCCCGTGCTTCTTTTACCGCTGGGCATTGATATTACCCGTTCAAGCAAACTGCTGTTCGTGTTGATTGCCTACGCGTTCAATGTGGGAGGGTTTGCGTCCGAAATGATACGGTCGGCGGCTCTCGCCGTGCCGAAAGATCAGTGGGACGCCGCAGCCTCCGTGGGGCTTTCCAGGCCGCAGACCTACCTGCGGGTGATCCTTCCGCAAATGGTCGTTATCGCGATTCCTTCGGCGGGGCAGCTCCTGACGGCGGCGCTCTCCGATACGGCATTGGCTTCGGCTATGGGGATCGTGGATGTGCTTGCACGCGCAAATCTTCTGGGCAACCATTCGATGCACAAACTGGAAGCGTATTTTGACGTGGCTGTATTGTTCGTCGCCCTTTCGTTTCTTTTCGAGCGCTGTTTCAGGGCGCTGGAACGCCGCTACGGCGCGCCCAGGTCGGCGACGGACCAATGTTCCTGACAGGTTTTTACAAAAAAGCGCGGCACGTTGTGTTGAAAACAAAAAAAACCGGTACGCCCGGCATAAGGAGTATTTAATTATGAAAAAAAAATTTTTAAAAGCGGCGTTTGTCATGTTTCTGGCGGCGCTGGCGTTCTCTTGCGCGAAGAAAAGCGAAAATATCATCATCGGTACAGGACAAAACTATGAACCTTTCTGCTACAGGGATGCGGACGGAAACCTCGCCGGTTTTGATATCGAGGTTGTCAGGGAGATCGACAGGCGGCTTCCCCAATACACATTTGAATTTGAGGTGTTTGAATTCAAGAATGTGCTGGTTTCCCTCGCCGCCGGCAAGATCGACGTGGGCGCCCATGAGTTTGAGGAAAACCCCGAACGGCGCAAGACATACCTGTACGGCGAGGAAGGCTATAACGACTATGACAGTTATCTGGTTGTGAAAGCCGATGGCCCCTGGTCGCATATTACCTCACTGGAAGAACTGGCGGGTAACCCCAACGCGGTTCTTGCCGCCTCGGAAGGGTCCAACTACGAGGCGTTTCTAATAACATGGAATCAAACCCACCCGGCGGACCAGCAGCTTCACTATATTTCTTTCGCTGAAGACTATGTGCGGAACGTCAACATGGCGAACGGAACAACCGTAGCGCAGATACTGACCCAGTTTGAAATGGAATTTACCAACGCCAGGATGCCGGGGCTTAACCTTAAAATCGCCTCGAAAGAACCGCTCATCTACTCAAAAGCGTATTTCCTTTTCAAAAAGGACGGCGTCGCCCTACAGAAGGCGTTTGACAGTTCGCTGCGCGATATGAAAGCGGACGGCACGCTGGACGGCATAAAAGAGCGGATATTGACCGCTTATCTTAACAGTTTATAAAGGGTTTTTAATGGACTTTGACTTTGTATTCATGCTCAAGGCAATGGCCGAAGCGGGCACGGCGATTCCGTACTCGCTTCTTATCGCCTTTTCCGCGGTGCTCGCGGGAATGGTTTTGGGTCTTCCCATCGCGCTTGTACGTTTTTACCGTGTGCCGGTTGTCTGTACGGCCGCCGCGATCTGGATCACGATTGCGAAAGCCCTTCCGAACATCCTGGTCTATTTTATACTTTTTGCGCTGCTTGCGCAGGAACGGAGTTTTCCTGTCGCGCTGATAACAATTATCGGAATCACCGTCGCGACAAGTACGGAGATGTCGGAAATGTTCCGGGGCGCTCTTGAATCCATAGACAAAAGCCAGTTCGACGCCGCGCGCTCAATTGGACACGGGGAAGCGGACTTATTTTTCCGCGTTGCGCTGCCCCAGATGGTACCTGTATGCGTTCCGGTTGCCAGCGGCGTGGTGATCCACGCCATCAAGGCGCTTCCCGTCGCCGTGCTGATAGGATTGCGCGATATCCTTAACACCGCTCTCGGCGCCGCGGTGGTCAACTACCGTTACCTTGAAAGCTATGTCGCGGCGGCGCTGATTTTCTGGGCAATTTTTATCGTTGTAGAAAAATCCTTTCTGCTTGTTGAAAAACGGTTCAGGTATAATTCCCCCAAAGGAGGCGTTTGATTTGCTTGAGATCAGGAATATTACAAAATCGTTCGGCCCGGATCAGGTGCTTAAAGGCCTTGATTTTTTTATACGCGAGGGAGATGTGGTGTCGATTATCGGGCCCTCCGGTTCGGGTAAAACCACGCTGCTGCGCTGCATCAATTTTCTGGAAAGCGCCGATTCCGGCAGCATACGGATCGGCGGCCTCCGGGCTGATTTCTCCCGAATCCGCAAAAAAGAGAAAATAGCGATGCGGCGCAAAACGGCGATGGTGTTTCAAAATTACGCGCTTTTTTTGAACATGACCGCCCTGGAAAATGTCATGGAGGGCCTTGTCATCGCCAGAAAAATGGAAAAAAAGACAGCGAGGGAGACGGCGGTACAGGTGCTTACAAAGGTGGGGCTCGCTTCAAAGCTTGATTCAAAACCCCGCGAGCTTTCCGGCGGCCAGCAGCAACGTGTGGGCATAGCCCGGGCCGTCGCGCTTAACCCGGAAGTGATTTTATTTGACGAACCTACCTCTTCGCTTGATCCTGAAATGGTTGACGACATTCTCGCCCTTATCAAGGAGCTTGCCCGTGAAGGCGCCACGATGGCTATCGTTACCCACGAGATGCAGTTTGCCTATGAAATATCAAACCGCGTCGTGTTTCTTGACAAGGGGGAAATTCTGGCGGAAGGCTCCCCCTCGGAAATTTTTGATAATCCCCGGGAAGAGCGCGTAAAACAGTTTGTGTCGCGTTTTAATTTCAAGCGCGCCCCCGAATACTATCTATAGAGGATTGAGATGAGTTACACTACCCTGCTTTCAAAGCCGTCTTCCAATGTCCGGGAGGCGCGTTTGGGTTCGATTACCGGCTACCACGGCTGTGTCAGCGATCTGGTTGAGCGTTCCGCGTGCGGCGGAGTGAAAAACCGGGAGCGTTGCTTCAGCCAGTCGAGTATGTGCCTTTCCATGTGCGCCGTTGATCAGCTTCTCGCTATCCGGGATGTCGCCGTGATTTACCACGCCCCCTCCGGCTGCTGCGCCGGCGCCGCGGGAACCGCCGTTTTGTCCCAGCAGATTGCCGCGCGTATCGGCCTGTCCAACCGTTCGGTCCTTGTCGGCACCGATCTTGACGAAAACGATACGGTATTCGGCGCAATTGAACCCTTGAGAAAAATCGCCGTTGAAACGTTCAATACCCACCGCCCAAAGGCGCTTTTCCTTGCCAGCTCCTGCGTGTCGGGCGTCATTGGCGAGGACATTGACAGCCTTGCCGACGAGCTTAGGGAAGAACTGGGTATTCCGGTGGAAAGCGTGCACTGCGAGGGCTTTAAGTCGCGGATATGGGCTTCGGGCTTTGATGTGGCCGATCACGCCGTGCTGCGGGGGATCGTAAAACCGCCAAAGGAGAAGCGTCCGGTGATCAATTTCAAAAATTTTTTTGAAAGCCACCGCCCCCAGATTACCGAAATTTTTGCCGAGCTCGGCGTAAAACCCCAGTTTCTCTATATGAACGCCACCGTTGAGGAGCTTGAGCATCTTTCGGAATCGCTTGCCACGGTGTGCGTGTGCGGCACCCTGGGCACCTACCTGGGCAACGGGCTTGAAGAACTGTACGGCGTGCCATACATCAGGACGATCAATTTTTCAGGACTGGCCGGGTTTGAGGCATGGCTCCGCAAAATCGGCGAGACTATAGGCAGGGAGGCGGCAGCGGAAGCGTACCTGCGGCGGGAGCGGGACAAGTACCTTCCCCAAATAGAGGCGCTCAAAAAAGAGCTCCGGGGCCGTACCGCGGTGATTGGCATGGGGCCGGGCTATACCTACGAGGTGAGCCGGGTGCTGCAGGAACTGGGGATACAGACGGTGTGGGCCGCCGCGTGGCATTTTGACTACAGATACGACAACGGCCAAAATCCTCCGGCCCTGAAATACCTCAAGGAACACGCGCCGAATGACATAGGTCTTTCCGTCGCCGATATGCAGAACTTCGAGATACTAAACATACTGAACACGTACAAGCCCGACCTTTACTTTTCCCGGCATCCGGGTAGCACCGTCTGGGCCATCAAACAGGGGATTACCGCCGTTTATTTCGCCGATGAGTACATGGCCTTCGGCTACCGGGGAACGCTGAATTTCGCCCAATACATTGTTGACTCGATCAAAAACCGCAGCTTTGAGAAAAACCTCGCGGCGCGGGTCCGCCTGCCCTATACGGACTGGTGGTATAAAAACGCCAGTGACGCGATGCTGCTCAAGGAGGGGCGTTAATGGCAAAATTACTGTATCAGCCCCGGTACAAATGCGCCCTCGCGGCCATGCAGACCGTGCACGCCATACCCAGGGCTATACCGGTGCTTCATTCCGGTCCGGGCTGCGGCGCCAAGCTCAACAACAACAACGGCACGTCGGGTATGTATTCGCCCAATATCTTTCCCTGTACCAGTGTCAGCGAGAAAGAGGTGGTATTTGGCGGAGTGGACAAACT
>JAIRMP010000262.1 GCA_031258615.1 Spirochaetaceae bacterium
GCAGCGCTGCGCGCCTGCTTTGGCAAACTCCACCCTGCTCGACGGGCGGTTGCGAGTCTCTGCCGGGCGGACTTGTAGTCGAGTGAATAGTTAAGGGCTTGCCATAAGAGTTTGCTACAAACTCCCAGTCTATTTAGGGTAAGAAAATATAGTTTGGTAAAAAGCCGCCACGCGGCTGTCGCAAACATGAAAACCTCCGGTCTAATGCGCACCGGCTCAACGCTTCGCGTTGAGCAAACAAGGATTCGTTACGGGGCAAAGCGGAAGCCGCCCCATCATCTACCCAAATAGCCCTGACTTATGGGCGCTTGCCCAATCACAGTTACGCTATAGCGGGGGATTTCCACCCCGGAGTTTGTGCAAACTCCGTCACAACGGGAACAACCGCGCCGCGGTTGTTCCCGTTGTGCCTCTTCCCTCAGGTATCGAACCATCCTAACAAACGAGAATTTTTTTGTCAAGGCGTCTGTCGTCTGTAGGCGAATTTTTCAGGCCGAAGGCGAATTTTTTTGTCAATGTAGAATTGCGTAAAATCATGAACTGCCCCGCGGCGGGGCAGTTCATTCCCGCTTTTTGAACTTTGCCGTTAATCAGAACAATTCCTGCTGCTCCCCGCCGTCTTTAGGCGGCTTCGCCTTCTTGCCGTCCGCCTTTTCCTCCTCCACATTCGCGGCTTCCGCGCTTGCCCCGGCTTCCGGCTGAGGGGACGGGAGCGGAATGTCTTCCCGCACGATCCTGTCAACGCCGACTACAAAGTCCGGCTTTTCTATGTCTACGATGCGGACGCCCTGGGCGGCCCGTCCCATCACGCGGATACTTTCAACGTCAACCTTTATCGACTTGCCCTGGCTCGTGATGCACATTATCTCCTCGCCATCCTTCACGGTAACGCAGCCGGCAATCTCGCCTGTTTTTTCGGTAACGGTGTATATCTTTTGGCCGCCTGTGCCTCGCCCGTGCGGCGTGAAATCGCTGAAATCTACCCGCTTGCCGAAACCGTACTCCGAAATCAGCATCATCGCCTCGGTCTCGTCAACACGGAGCGCACCGCAAAGCTCATCCCCGCTATCCAGCCTCATCCCGATAACGCCCCGCGTCGCCCTCCCCATCGGGCGGACATACTCCTCGTTAGTCCGTAGCGCCTGCGCCTTGCGGGATATCAGGACGAGTTCATCCTGCCCGCCTGAGAGCAGAGCGCTGACCAGTTTGTCGCCCTCGTCCAGCTTTATCGCGATCACGCCGCGTGTCTTCGCGTTGGAAAAATCGCTCGTCATAACCTTTTTTACGACGCCGCGCGCCGTCCCCATAAACAGGTAATTCTCGTCTGAAAATTCTTTGAACGAAACGATAGCCGTGATCTCCTCGTTTGGCGAGACTGTCAAAAGGCTCTTTATATGCGAACCCTTCGATGTGCGCGAGCCCTCCGGCAGTTCGTGCACCTTCATCCAGTACGCCTTGCCCGCGCTCGTGATAAACATTATGTATTCATGCGTGGAGGCGACGAATATTTGTTTTACAAAATCGTCCTCCGCCAGCTTCGCGCTCATCATGCCCTTGCCGCCCCGCCCCTGATTCCTGTACGCGGAGACAGGCACCCGCTTTATATACCCCATGTTGGAGATGATGATCATCATCTCCTCCTTCTTTATCAAATCCTCTATGTCGATGCTTTCGATTTCGCCGTCTACGATCTCCGTCCGCCTGGCGTCGCCGTACCGTTCAGCCAGACTGTCCGTCTCGTCCTTGATCACGCCGCGCAGCTTTTTTTCGTCCGCCAGCAGCGACTTGAGGTAAGCGATCTGCAGCTTGATCTCCTGCAATTCTTTTTCAAGTTTTTCAACTTCAAGGTGGGTAAGGCGTCCCAGCCGCATATCGACAATCGCCTGGGCCTGGGCCTCCACGCGCCCGTCAATCTCCTCATCAGTCCGCCCGCCGGGGTTTGCCCTGGCCGCCGGGTACAGGAAGCGTTCTTTGAGGCCGGCCTTCGCGCTGTCAATGTCCCGCGCCGCCTTGATCAGCGCCACAATCTCGTCGATGTTGGCCATCGTTATCAGCAGGCCGTTAAGGATGTTTTCGCGCGCCTCAGCCTTTTTCAGTTCGAACTTTGTCCGCCGTGTTACAACCTCCACGCGGTGTTCCACAAAGTAGTGGATCAGCTCTTTCAGGTTGAGGCAGCGTGGCCGCCCGTTCACCAGGGCAAGGTTGATGATGCCGAAGGTCGATTGCAGCGCGGTCTGCGCAAAAAGCTGGTTCAGCACGACCTTGAGGATAGCGTCCTTCTTCAATTCGATCACGATACGCATACCGTCCCGGTCAGACTCATCGTTGGCGTTCGCTATGCCGTCGATCTCCTTCTCGCGCACGAGGGCGCCTATCCGCTCAAGCAGCAGTTTCTTGTTCACGTTGTACGGAATCTCGGTAAAAACAACGAGTTCTCTGCCGTTCTTTGTCGTTTCTATGTTGAAGCGCCCCCGCATCAGCACCTTGCCGCGGCCTGTCCTGTACGCATCCCGTATCCCGTTCCTGCCGAAGATGAGGCCGCCTGTCGGGAAGTCAGGCCCTGTAACGAAGCGGGAGAGCCCGTCTATGCTGATTTCCGGGTTGTCGATGTAGGCTGAGACGGCGGCGCATACTTCGGCAAGGTTGTGCGGCGCCATGTTTGTCGCCATTCCGACAGCGATGCCGCTTGAGCCGTTCACAAGCAGATTCGGAACCGCGGCGGGGAGCGCGACAGGCTCTACCTCCGACTCGTCAAAGTTCGGCGCGAAATCGACCGTCTCTTTCTTCAGATCGACAAGAATCTCGTCGCCAATCCGCGAAAGTTTAGCCTCGGTGTAACGCATAGCGGCGGGGGGATCGCCGTCCACACTGCCGAAGTTGCCCTGCCCGTGTATGAGCGGATAGCGGAGCGAGAAGTCCTGCGCCATACGCACCAGCGCGTCGTACAGCGCCAAGTCCCCGTGCGGGTGGTACTTACCCATGGTGTCGCCGACTATGCGGGCGCTCTTCTTGGTGGACGCCCCCGCGTGCAGTCCCAGCCCGTCCATCGCGTACAGGATGCGCCTGTGAACTGGCTTCAAGCCGTCCCGCACATCGGGCAGCGCCCGCGAAACGATGACGGACATCGCGTAGTTCAGGTAGTCTGTCTTTACTTCGTCTTCAATCGCAAGCGGTATGACCTTTCCGCCGCCGGACGCGCCGGGCAGCGCAGCTTGTGTTTCTGTATCTGCCATGCAAATTCCTTTAATTTTACTATAACGATACCTCGATTCTACAACAAATTCTTCCCAAAGTAACCCCAGCGCGCAGGCAACCTGCACCAAACGCAGGCAGCCTGCACCAAACGTACGGCAGGCCAGCCTGCACCAAACATACGCCAGTAGCTGAGGAGTCGTCCTTGATATTCACTAAGCGTGAAAGAAAGCGGATTGGGCCTGGAGTTTTCCGAGCGGCTTTACGAGTAGGTAGGAGTTTGCGGTAAGCCAGCCGCTAGGCTGGCGGCGCAAACTCCTATGCAAGCCGTAGGCTT
>JAIRMP010000002.1 GCA_031258615.1 Spirochaetaceae bacterium
CAGCCGGGGTAAACAGAGCGGGACGGGGACAGGCCCTGTCCCGCCTTGCGGAACAGCAAGCGGGACATAACCCTGCTAATTAAACCAATCCCCCAGTGTGAGCTGGGGGGGGGGGGGGGGGAAGCCCTTATGGGGGCAAAAGGAGATTATTATATGTCTGTTTTACGAATAGGGTAGTATCCCATAAACAGCAATACCGCGCAGCATACCTATGCGATTATGACAAAGGATGACGGAAAGGACGTGAGGTTTCATTGCCACGGCGGGACAAACGACAGCGGCAACCAGTTTCCCGTTACTTTTTGGACGCCGGACAGTTTCGGCAGTAAAAAAATGGGAACCAGCTTTAGCTGCAATGAACGCGCTGCACGGGATCTGGCAACATGGTCATACAATGTAGGCAAGTTTATCACCAGTGATTCGGTACGTGGTCCAGTCTGAAAGCGGGAGTGCTCCTATACTCCTGTAAAATGCTATAGATGGGGTGTTCCAGTCCAGGCATACCCATTCCAGCCTTCCGCAGCCGCGCCGCGCCGCTATATCCGCAACTTTTTGCAGCAGCGCCTTCCCTATGCCCCTGCCGCGCAGTTCGGGCTTTACAAAAAGGTCTTCCAGGTAGATGCCGCGCTTCCCCTTGAACGTTGAATAGTTGTGGAAAAAAAGCGCAAAACCGGCGGCCTCGCCGTTATACTCGGCGATCAGGGCTTCCGCCCCCTTGTCTTCAAAGACGGTCTGCCTAAGCCCCTCCTCCGTCGCCTCCACCTCGCCCTCCAGATGCTCGTACTCGGCAAGCGCCGTTATGAATTGGAGGAGCAGCGCCGCGTCCTCCGCTACCGCCTCACGTATACTGATTTCGTCCATACTTCCGATCAATCCCCCTTAATTTCAAAGCCTTATGCGATTCATTCGCAGTGGAGCCTGTACCACGCCGCAAACTTGTTTGCTGCCATGCGGCAGGCGGTTTACTGATTGTTGGCTCCCCCATCAGGCTGTTAATCGCCGCCCAAATGGGACTGACCCCATTAAGGCACAACGGAACTATGGCAGAAAACCCATCTCATGCCAAGAGACTGAGAGGAAGCAATTTTTCACAGGGCTAATTCAAAGCGTTGAACGGGATGCCTTGACAAAAGGGCAGCCTTGGATAATTGTAAAATTGATGAATCCTGATAAAAACTATTCAATGTTTGTATCGTTTATTCAGAACCAACTGTTTCTGTCGGCTCTTACTAGCTTCCTTTTTGCCCAGTTCATCAAATTCGCGATAATAATTACAAAAAGGGGAAAAAAGAGCAGGAGAGAGATGCTTGAGGCTTTTTTCTGGCGCACAGGCGGGATGCCTTCAAGCCACGCGGCCATGGTTGCGGCCCTCACGGTTACGGCAGGGATACGTGAGGGGATAAATTCCAACCTGTTTATAATATCTTTCTTTTTATCTTTGATAATCCTGCGGGACGCGGTCGGGGTGCGGCATTCATCCGGCATACAAGCCAAGACTCTCAATATGCTGGGACGCGCCCTCTCCGAACGTCTTCAGATCGAATACCACCCCGTAAAAGAAATAATGGGGCACAAACCACTGGAGGTGGTCGTCGGTTGTTTTATAGGTATATTTATCGCGGCGGCCTATGCGTACCTTTAGCGGCAGGATTTTGACAAAATTTAACGTTTCAGTACTCGCCGCGGCGCTTGTCTGCCTGTCGCCCCTGTTTGTGCCTGCTTCCGGGGAAAAGACGCAGAGCGCTTACGGGGCCTCCGGCCACGTAAGCGGGGCATACATAACGGTCTCCACGGACGAAAGTGTTCCCGATAGACTTGTCGCGGAAAAGCTAGTCGCGGCAGGCATCACGGATGTTCTCTCCGAATCGTCACAATGGTTCTTTTTGAACGATTTTTCCGAACTCAGGCAGGTACCGCTCGATCAGTTTTCCGATTCCCTGCTCGAAACTGACCCGCGCAACGATGGATATGCCGGACGCCTGCGGTCAGTTTTTGTGCGGGACGGCAGGCGCTTCTTTTACATCCCGCGCGCCTCCCTCCGGTCGTCGAATCAAGCCGTGATAGAACAGCGCGTATCAGCCGCGCTGAAGGGTACGCCGTACAGCCTGGCATTATCCGGGACCTACGCCGTGAATACCGTAAACACCACGCTTTTTTTTGTGCCGGCGGCCCTGTTGAGCCTCCTCTTCTCCGTATTTGTTTCAGGATCGCTTTCCGGGCATACAGGCAGGAAGCGGTTCATTCCCGAATTTACGCTGATGACGGCGGCGCTGCTGCCGGCCTGCTCGCTTTTCGCGCGCTTGGGGCCCGCTGGTCTCGCGCTGGCGGCTGTAACCTTTACCTTTTTTATCACGATAAGGGAACCTCTCAAATTTTCTTTCATGCGCGCGCGCCTTGACGGGGGCTTCTCAGTTTCACGGCTTGCCCGCGTCAAACAGGTTTCATCAAAAGAAAAAAAGGCGCTCCTCTTTATGTGCATACTGTTCATCACGGTCTGCATAACGGGGAGGGTGAGTATAAGCGGCGCTCTGTCCGCCGTTTTCTTCTGCTGCCTGAGCGCCGCCGCCTGTTTTTTCGCGTTGACCATGCCGCGCGGCCTCCACCATCTCCGTTTTGTTCCCGTTGACATAAGGCCGCGCCGCGAAAAAGCCCGCCTGGCCGTGCTTGCCGCGCTTCCGTTTACGCTCGCTTCCGTGGCCGCCGCCGTAATCCCGCTCACGGCGCAGGCAAGCCCCCAAACGCTTACGCCGCGCCTGTTCGCGCCGGCTCAAAGCAGGGGCATACCCGCCGTAGCCTCGGATGATTATGAACGGCACGTAGCCTTCCAAAAAAACTTTTCGTTTAGAAAGCTGGGCGGCGCCGGGAATGAGGATGCGGCTTACACCGGTTTTGAAACAGGCGGCGACGGCCTGCTCTACCCTGCCTCCGGCAGTACGCCCGCCGGGACGGGGATGTCAGGCGGCGTTTCAGTTATTCCGCCTTTCCCGCTGGAAAGCCTTATCGCGTTCCTTAACGTAGAGGACGGCGGGGAGGTTGTTACGGAGGGCATGGATGTGGGCGACACGGACGCCGGGGGCCTAATCGCCGTGGCGCTGGCGCTGCTGCTCTATGTCCCCCATTTCCTGATCGCGCAGCGCGGTAATGGAAAAAAAGAACGCAATACGCTATATATATCTCAATCGGTAACGGCATGAAAGTTTATTCTTTTTCCAGGGGCGGCATCAAATTTGAAGACAGTTTTGCGCCGGATAGCAATAGCAGCCGGCTTGCCTTTTTGCCGGAAATGGTGATCGTCCCGCTGTCAACCGAGTCGGGCAGCCGCTCAATCCCCGTTGTATCCACGGGACAGCACATTGAGGAGGGTATGCTCATAGCCCGCGGTCAGGGCGCCGCCTCCGCGAACATCCACTCCCCCATACCTGGCAAACTGACAAGAGCCGTGAAATGGTCGCCCGCGCCGGGCTTCCTGTCCGACGCCTTTGTTATAAGACTGGAAGGCAGTTTCAAAAAGCTGGGAAAACCGGAAATCAGGCATGAATGGGCAGATCTAAACTGGTTTGAAATCCGATCACTGATAAGCGAGTACGGTGTTATAGAGATGGACGGGCTTGGCCGTCCGCTCTGCGATATTTTTTCGCAAAAAAATGCCGTCGTTTCTCCGCTCACATTCATTGTGCGCTGTGTTTTTGACGATCCCTGGCTTGCCGCCGAACACAGCCTCTGCAAGGAAAGGCTTGAAGAGGTGGCGGAGGGCGCCCTGATAACGGCCAGGGCCGCCGGCGCCGCTACCATTGTGTTTGCGGTATCCGCCGCCGAAAGAGAACTGGGTAGGTCCCTGATCGAGGCCGCGAAACGGAATGATACTTCCGGGCAGTTTACATTCACGGAAATTCTGGTAGGTTCGCGCTACCCCCAGCACAGCGATTATGCGATGGAGACCGTGCTCCTGCGGTACTCAAAAAGGGAGGGCTTAATTCATGGCCCCATGCTCATGTTGAGTCCCACCACCGTGGCAGCCGTGTACGACGCCGTTGTGCTGCGCGCTCCCGTTTTGGAGCGTTATGTCGCGGTAGGAGGTGCGGCGTTAAAAAACCGCACGGTGATAAAGGCGCGTATAGGCAGCCGGCTGCGCGATCTGATCGGCGAGTGCGGCGGATTTAGCGGCAAGGCGGAAGAATCGTCCGTCATCGCCGCCATTGGTTCACCGCTGCTGGGCCGCGCCGCGGCAAGTCTGGACGAACCTGTCCTAAAGACAAGCAGAAGTGTGTTTGTTTCCTCGGTAAAGCGGCGTGAAACGGCCCTGAAAAAGTATTCCTGGCTAAAAAAGATAAGCCAATTCCTGCCGGTTGCCACCTGTATAAGCTGCGGTGAATGCCGCAGGGTTTGCCCGGTAAGACTCGATCCGGAAGATATATACAAAAGGATAAGCTACGGTAAAACGGGCATCATAAACTCAAACTGCATAGGCTGCGGCTGTTGCGAGGCGGTCTGCCCGTCAAAACTGCCCTTATGTACGGCGATCGTGCGCACCCCGTTCAAAGAGGATACCTATGCCGTATAAGTCGACAGCCATTTTCGAAAGGCCGCATATAACGATAGCTTACTCTTACGCGACGCGGATGTGGCTTATAAGCCTTTACGCGGCGGCGGCTGTAGCTCAGTCCGCGCTTGGAGACGGAGGAAAATCCTTCTATGTGGCCGTTGCCGCCCTGTCGGCGGCGCTGTTAAGCGAATTCCTCGTCGGCTTAAAAACAGGGCGGCACACTGTGCTGGACGGCAGCGCCGCGGCTTCCGCTATGGTTTTAACACTGCTCCTGCCTAACGGAATACCGCCTGTCCTTGCCGCGGCAGGTGCGGCCTTTGCCATCATCATGGTGAAGATTGTTTTCGGCGGACTTGGCGCAAACTGGCTGAATCCCGCCGTTTCAGGCTGGCTGTTTGTCCGCTTTTCATGGTCCGCCGCTTTCAGTGAGGCCACCGCAAACACCCCCGTTTCTTTTTTGGCGGACAGAGTCGTAAACGGAGACGATGCGGGTCTGGCATGGGAAATATTGAATCAAAACGGTTTTATCACAGGCGTAAACAAATTGACGCAGGTTTTCAACAACACGGTATTTTCTATATTCAACAAGGAATTACCATCCGGATACCTTGATTTTTTTGCCGCGCCCGGTCCCGGCATAATAGGCGACAGGGGGATGTACGCGCTTCTGCTTGGCAGCGTTGTAATAATCGCGCTGGAACTGAGCCGTTTTTCGGTCTCTATCGTATACCTCGCGGTCTATCTGTTGCTGACAAAAATTGCCGGAGCGCTCCCTTCAGGCGGGCAATTTGGGGAAGGGGATATATTTTTTTGTTTATTTTCCGGAGGAACCCTGATTACGGCTTTCCTGCTGTTGACGGACCCCGCTACAAGTCCAAAATCCGGTTTTGGAAAAATTATGTTTGCAGTGCTGGCGGCATTTTTATCATTCTTTTTCCGGTACATAGAGAACGAACCCTACGGCGCCTTCTTCGCGATCGCCCTGCTCAACACACTATCTCCACTGGTACGCACGGCAGAGAGCCGCTACATATACACGGGCGGATGAGGTAGAATAAGGTAAGCGATGAAAATTGAAAAAATACAGGCGTTTGTTACAAATTTTATTAAAAACCTTAGCGAAACTTCTATCTTTACGATATGGATGGTAATGCTTATGCTTACAAGTGTACTGCTGTGGGGCTTTACCACCGGCCTGCGCAACGATATAACGGCAAAAACCATCAACAAGATACTTGATGAGACTGGAGAGGAAAGAATGGTTCTGGGGGCAGTTTCAACATGGCATATACCGGGTAATGTGAGCCAGTTTGGGACATGGTACACGATGACAAGCAATGAAAACGCGGTGCTTTTTTCTCTCATCGTAGACGGGATATTTTCTCCGTGTTTCGCCATAATCAACAATGACGGTAAGCTGGGCGCGCTTATTCCCCTAACCGTTAATGCGGACAGGGTTATTTCACGCATGAATCCGGGCCTTTTGCGGGTATGGGTGGACAGGATAGAGAAGAACGCCGCCATACTGAAGCAGGTTTTGGATGAAAGGGACAGACGGAGGGGAAATGTTTGATTCAAGTATCCAACGGAGCGGCGTAGCCGCAAAGATAGTCCGGGTTTTTTGGTCTCCCATCTCATCAATGAGCGGCATGGCGCTTTTTATAATAGCGGGGAGCCGCTTTTCTTACGCGATAAATGCCGCCGCCGCCCTTCTCTGGGTCTTTATACTGAGCGCGTTCATAAATACGGCGCAGCACGGCATAGCGTCCAATGCGCGTAACAAGATGTTCAACGTTTTGCTGTCATCATTTTCCGGCAGTCTGTACTTTTTTCTGTTGTACCTGTTGAATCCTCTGTTTGCGATGGAAACAATCCTCGTGTGCGCGCTGGTACCGGTATTTTTCATAGGGAGTAAATTCTGTTCATCACTCGAAAAATCGCCGGCGGACGAGGTGTTTCAGGAGGCCATGTACGAACCTCTGTCGCTGGCCGGCCTCACGATGGGGTTTTCATTGATACGCGAGCCATTGGGTTTCGGTACCTTGTCGATTCCAGGCGGCAAGCGCGGCATAATAGAACTGTTCAACACGCAAGAGGGCTACTTCTACCCTGTTCAGTTGATCTCAAGTTCAACCGGCGCGCTCTTTCTGCTGGCCTATATAATAGTTATTTTACGGTATATTGATAAAGAGAGGAAATCGGCTATATGAACAATTTTATCGTGCCGGCTGTTTTTTCGGGCTTTGCCTTCAACCTGGTACTGAAATTCGGGCTGGGTGCAAGAGAAATTTTTGAAAACCGGGAACATCCGTTAACAAACTACCTGTTTCAATGGTTAACCATGTTTATTGCCGTATTCGTTTCATGGTTAATTTTTACATTCATACTGTCTCCGTTGACGCTGGGTTTTTTTGAATACTTTTTACTGTTTCCGCTGACAGTTTTTTTATCTTTCAGTCTGGAAAATATGCTGCTCGTACTGCTTCCGGGAAATTTGACTCAACACAAGGGGTTTTCCGCCTATTCCTCATACTCCGGTCTCGTACTGACCGCGCTGATACTGACTCTGCGCCTTGCGGATACCACTCCGGACGCTCTGATACTCTCTTTCGGTTTTTCCTCAGGTGTATTTTTTTCCATTGTTTTGTTAAGAATGATAAAAATCCGCATGAAAAATGAAAAAATCATGCCTATTTTCAGCGGACAGCCGTTGTTGCTAACGTCTATGGCGTTGCTTTCTCTCGTTTTTTCATCAATAGCATACATTACGCTGTTGTATCCGTTGAGCTTCTAGATGTTGTCAAACCCAAAAACGAATATTAGTATGGTTTAGTAGATCATGAGCTGTGCATTAACTGTTATTTTAGGTATACATTATCATCTTTCCAATGGTTCCGATACACGTATGTTTGAGCGGCTTTACTGGGAAAAAATACGGCCCGTATTGACGACTTTGCACAAATTTCCCAGAATTTCGGCGGTACTGCACTTTTCGGGTTCGCTGTGGTACTGGATAGAACGGAATCATTGGGAAATTCTGATGTTGACTGCGGAAATGGTGAAGCGTAAACAACTTGAGCTGCTAAGCGGCGGATTCTATGAACCTCTGATGCCGATAATAAGTTACAATGACCGGCTGGGGCACATTGAGATGCTGACCACATACCTGCGTAAACATTTCGGTAAGCGTACACAGGGATGCTACCTGCCGGAACTTGCCTGGGAAGTTTCCATGCCCAGCGTTCTTTCATCATGTAACATAGCCTATACATTTATTGACGAATCCTGTTTTTCTGACATCGGAATAAAAGAAAGGGACCTTTACAAACCGTACATAAGTGAAGACAAGGGAAAGCTTGTTACAGTATTTCCCGTTTCAAAGCATCTTGCGTTCAGCCTGGAAAAAAATACAAACGCTACGCTCGAACACCTGCTCTCTGATTCTGAAGGAAAAAACAGAATAGTAAGCGTTTTTCCGTTGTGCCTTAACAGTGGATGCGCGGACGATACGGTTGAAGCATCAGTATTTTCATTTTTATCCAAACTATCCGCATACGAAAATAAAATTGATTTTTCGCTGCCTTCAAAGTTGATAAAAAACCTTTCATATTTACAGAAGATATATTTTCCGCAGAAAGCCGTAAAAAATGTTTTTATCGAATACCCTGAAACAAACCATCTTTACGCAAAGATGGTTTTTGTCCGCGCCCTTATAGACCAAATGCGCGGAGACAAGATTTGTAAACAGCGTGCATACGAAGAATTATGGAAGGCTCAGGATTACGACCTTTACTGTGGTTCAAACTGGGGTAAGATAAATCAGGGAGAAATCAGAAGCGCCGCTTACAAGGCCCTTTTGGAGGCGGAAAATATGGCGCGCGGCTACAACAACTTCACCCCGTCACTTATAGCTTTTGATTTTGATTTTGACGGTGTAAAAGAATACCTGTTTCAGGGTGAAGAGATTAACTGTTTTATCAACGAGACAGGCGCCAACATATTTGAATTGGACTATATTCCACGCGCATGGAACTATGCAGTCAGCGCGGTCCTTAACAGCAAATGTTATTCATTCCGTGATATACTTGCGCCGCCCGGCTTTTCGTATTCACATGCAATAAACAACGACAATTCCGGTGTACGCTTGTGCGGTGATGAATGTTATGAAATGACAGGCATGGATCGTCAGCGCTGCAAACTGTGTTTCAGGCTGCCGGCAACTGACGATAACAGCGGCGCAGGCAATTTTTCTGCCATTCAAATTGAAAAAATATTCAACCTGAGAAAAAATACGCTCAGCGTAACATACTGTGTAACCAATAAGGGTACAACAGAAAAGGAATTTATTTTTATACCGGAACTTAATATGTTTTTTTCGGATAACGGCAGAAACGGCCTGCGCATATACTCATACAATGAGTATGAATCATTTTCAAAACACAGTGAAAAAAAAGATGCCTTACCCGTTGAAGGCGGCGGTGACTTGACAGTTTTAGACGCTGCTGCCATTGATTTTCAGGACATACGCAACGAGGTTATCATCAATCTAAGCGCCGATACGAAATTTGACGCCTGGATATTTTTCAAACCCGTAAGCAGCGGCTTAAAAACGAACAACTCATGCCGCCAATCAAACCGAATTCTGGTATGTAAACGCCTCAAACTGGCGGAAAACGCCGTATACAATATCAAGTTCGACCTTACATTTACCAGCGCGTCCCACCCCATCCAGTATCGTCAATGAACCGTCCCGGCGCAAAGGCGCGAACAAGTTTGCGGCGGGGTATCGTGTAAGAAACTTTGCGAATAACATGACCGTTTGGGCATTGTGTCTCAAAGCGGGGCATTGTCCCGGCTCGGCCGGTCAAAGAGCGCGCGGAGTTCGGCCTGGCTCATAGAGGCGAGCCATGACTCACCTGAACCAACTGTCATATCGGCAAGCTCTTTTTTACTTTTCAGCATGGCGTCGATTTTTTCTTCAAAACTGTTTTTGGTGATGAAGCGGTGGACGAACACGTTGCGTTTCTGCCCTATGCGGAAGGCGCGGTCTGTCGCCTGCGCTTCGACGGCGGGGTTGTACCACAAATCGTAGTGGATTACATGGCTGGCCGCCGTCAGGTTGAGGCCGAGACCGCCGGCGCGGAGGCTCACGAGCATGATGTTTGCGGCGCCGTCATTCTGGAAGGCGTCCACCACAGCGGCGCGTTTTGCCTGGCTCATGCCGCCGTGGTACAGCAGCGCGGGCTCGCCCGCCTCGTCCCGTATGATGGCGGCCAAACATTCCAATGTTTCTACATACTGGCTGAAAATCAACACCTTTTCACCGCCGCCCAGAATCTCGTCAAGCAGGGTAAGAAGCAGCGCCGCCTTGCCGGACAGCTTTGAAACGGCAGGGCTCTCCTTGTCGTACACGCGGGGATGGTCGCATATCTGCTTGAGCGACGTTAGCAGTTGAAGTATAAGGGTATGACGGGCTGGGGTGGTGTCTTCATCAGCCAGTTTCTCCAGTTTTTCCATGCTGACCCGGACAACGCTTTCGTACAGGGCGGCCTGCTCCTTTTGCAGCGCGGCGTACTCGTCGCTGGTGATCTTATCCGGCAGATCGCTGATGATCGTTTTGTCTGTTTTCAGGCGGCGCAGCAGAAACGGCGAAGTGATGTTCCGCAGCCTGTTTGCCGCTTCCTTGTTCCGCATTATTTCTATGGGGCGGCGGAATTCGCTCTGAAACTGCTCCGCCCCGCCCAGGTAACCTGGCAGGATGAAATCGAACAGCGAGCGCATATCCTCAAGGCGATTTTCTACCGGCGTACCGGAAAGAGCGATTTTGAACCGCGCTTGCAGCGCCTTCACCGTTTTCGAGCCTCGCGTCGCCGCGTTTTTCAGCAGGTGCGCCTCGTCAACGATGAGCAGCGCGAATACTTCGCCGCACAAAGCGCTCTTGTCGCGTACCGCCGTCTGGTACGTTGTTAAAAAGACATCGGCGTCGCTCCCAAGGGTACGTTCCTTGCCGTGGTAGCGGTAAACGTTAAGGGCCGGAGCAAAACGGCGCAGTTCGCGCTCCCAGTTTTCAAGTAGCGCGGCGGGGGCTATGATGAGGCAGCGCCCGTCTGCGCCGTCAGCCTCGCCGCCGTCAGTCTGGACGCCGCAGAGCCCCTCAGCTTTGAGGCGGAGCAGCACGGCAATAGCCTGTATCGTTTTGCCCAGCCCCATGTCGTCCGCGATCACGCAGCCAAAACCGGCGTAGAGCAGGGACAGCGCCCAGTTGTAGCCGCGCAGTTGGTAGGGGCGAAGCTCAGCGCAAAGGTCAGGCGGAGGCGGAAAATCTTTTTTGTCAAAGACTTTTTCCATCAGCTTTTGCGCGGGGGCGGACAGCACGGTATCGCCCGAAAAATGCGACTTGAGGAAATCGTTTGCCGAAACCCCTCTGTTCGCATCCTCGGACGCCGCCTTAAACAGGCGGGCAAGCTCGTCCGGGTCTATCAGTATGAATTTGTCCTTGAACTTTACAACCTTGCTTTTCTGTTTTACCAGCGCCGCGAATTCGGCGGCGCTCAGCAGATCGCCGCCTATCGCGACACGCCATTCAAACGTCAACAGGGACGGAAGATCAAGGTAGCTCACCAAGGAAGCGCCGGCCGCCTTCTGATCGGCATTAAGCACGAGACGCGGCTTCAACTCACGGTGCAGTTTCTTGGGCAGTACCACTTCGATACCAAGACGCCCCAACAGGAGTGAGGCTTCGTCCAGGAACGCGGCAAGGCGTTCTTCACTCAACATGACGGAAGGCTTAGCAAGAAGCTGCCGTATCTCAGGCAGGTAGTTTGACAGCGCGGTCGGCGCTTTCAGCACTTCGATACCGCCGGTTTTTTTTGCCGCATCCTTTAGCGGGACCTTTTTACCGTCAAGCGCTACATCCATAGCCAGGTTAAAAACCAGGGCGGAGGACTCGTCATCTCTTTTCCCCGTGCGTTCTTTGAGCAAGACACGGTAGCTGTACGCGGAAAAATCCGTGTACAGCACGGTAAGCCAGCGGCCTATAGCCTGCGGGATCGAACGGAACGCCGGGGTAGAGACATCAAGGCTTGCCCCTTCGAAAAAGAGCGCGGAGAGATTCCTGAATTCCGTCCCACCGCCTGCACTCTTGAAACCTGAACGTCTGGTATATTCGGCAAGAATGGTGGACGAGAGCAGGTTGAAAACGCCCCGTCCGTCCGCGTAAACATTCTTGCCGTGCAGCTTCAGCATCCCGTCCTCCATACCGGAGATCGCGGCAACGGCGCTTTTCAGCTCGGGAAGTTGATCGAAGACGAGCCAGACTATGCGTAATTCACCATCTTGCGGGAACGGGCTCGGTATGAAAGCTCCGGATGTGATCACGAGGTTGACGAACTTGAACATATAAAACAGAAAACTATAATTTTTGGTTCCCATACCGGTGGAATGTTCGCGGAACGTCAAAAATAGATCGTATACATCGTGCCGGGTAACAACGCCGTGAATGTCTTCCTGAATCAGCGTCATGTCCGCAAGCGGGGCGGGCTTTTTGCACTCAAGAGTCCAGCGCGAACGGGAATAGGCCTTTTCTTCCTCTTCGCCGCCTGAGGCCGCGCTCCACAACGGGCGGCGTGAAACGTGATGATAGAATTCGGTCAACACTACGGAAAAATCACGTTCCGTGCAGAACGGCGGGGCGGCGGGCAGGAGCGATGTGATAAAGTCGGCGCAGTACGGGACGGCGTTTAACGTGAAATCGGCGCCGGCGGCTTCTTCTGTGGAAACTTCTTCCACATCCACCGCCGCCGGGATGGCCGCCTCGTACCGCGCCGTAACGGTAAACGGCGCGGAAAGCGTGTATTCAAGCGCCGCGCCCGCCTTTTCTTCCAGCGCCGCCAGGTCTATGCCGCGGAGCTTAAAGAGTATGTCAGGCTCCGCGTCAATCGCCCGCGCCAGCACAAAGTACAGCGCCGCTATGTGTTTACACGTCGAGTACCCTCCCGAATCGGGGCAGTTGCAGGTTTTTTTCATGTCCCGCCATTTTTGGGGTATCAGCGCTACGCCTTTGCCTTTCAGTTTTTTAAGGAATTCTTCGGGCAGCTCGCCCGAAGCGATACGGGCAAACAACGCCGCGTCATTTTCGATGACCGCCCTAACCTCGGCCTGTTCCACCTCCGGCATGGGCGGGAAACCGATCTCAACACGGTAGAACGGTTTGTAATGCCCCTTGACCTTTGCCGTTACGCGCCCGTCCTTCACGGCGAGTTCGACCACCTTGCCCGTGTTCGCGTAAGACTTTCCCCTGTCGAACCGCGCCCCAAGGTTGTACGATTCCAGCACGTCCATGAACCATTTTCCCCACGGCGTAACGCCATATTGGACACGCGCCATATTTCCATCCTTATGTGGAGGGGGGAAGCCTCCCCCCTAGCCCGCACTACGTTGCGGGCTACCCCCCTCTCCTAGGGGCTCGCGCCCCTAAAACCCCGCACTCTCTCGACCCGCGTGCGGGGTGCGCCATCGGCGCACCCCAAAGCCTAAACCTTCAAGCCCAAAGCCTGGACGAGTAAGCGTGGAGCTTACCCATCTATTCAAAAAGCCCCGTTTTCTTCGTTTTTAGTACATTTTCAGGTCTGTCCGACCTCATTTTTCCGGCGTTTTTGGTTTTTGGCAGGGTAGGCAGCCTTGAGCTGCTCGTAAGCGGCGTGGGCTTCGGCGACATTCCGGTCGGCGGCGGACTTAAAATCGGCATAGACTTCCAGGGCATGGTGGGCGGAATCGCTTCCGGCGGTCATTCTGATGTCTTCAATCAGTTCAAGAAGCTGCCGGGCCTTGTTTTCCACGCCTAAAAGGTTGTGGGTGTCGTTCCAGTCGGCGCTAAAGGCCGCCATGTCAAAGGCTTTTGAGGTCAACTGCGGGTTTTCCTGCGCCAAAGTGTGCGCCAGTTCAACAAACTGGAAGGTTTTCGGGCCGGTTTTGAGCAGGTTGCGGCGGTCATCGGCGGTCAACGGCGTAGCGTATGTGGCGAGCGCCTGTAATTGGGCGTCAATGGCGGCCTCCACCGCCGCGATGACGGTTTCCGGTATGGCTTGATTGTGGCTGTTAGCTTGCATAAAATCTCCTTCGTTTTTGATGTCGGCTTATTGTAGCTTCGCTGAAAATTTGATGCAAGCTGCTAAAAGTAAGATTGCCGCATTTTGCGGAAACAACGTGACAGAAAAATCTTTTTAATGTAATATTTAGCAAGATTATACATCTGTCACAAGAGATTTGACCGCTGTGAAAAGGAGATAAAATGAACGAAATGATTAACTTGACAAGTCTATACGAAAAATACATCGGTACTTCCCAAGATATGTCCGTGTGTTTTAACGAACACACCTATAAACCCAATATGGACTGGGAAAACGATTGGTTGTCATACATATTTTGTGCCTTTAGAGTTTTAAAGACTGAATGTCAAAGAAAATATAAAAACATCTTAATTATTGGCTCGGGAAGCGGCGTTGATGCAATCGGGGCAATTAAAATATTTGCTCCCAATAATATAACAATTACGGATATTATGTCCGGGACATTGCCTGTAATAAAAACTAATGTCGAGAAGTATGCGCAAAATTGCAGCTTTGAAATTATTAAAAGTGACTTATTTGAAAATGTACCGTTACAAAAGTACGATTTAATTTATGAAAATTTACCCAATAGAGTTGTTTGGAAACTTCAGTTTCCGCGCCCACTTCCATTAAAAAACGCAGTTTTGTAAGGCTGAAAGCCTGAAAAACCGCAAGACTGTGAGACAACCAACCGGGTTGTCGAACAAGTCTATTGAGCCCCGCACCTGCTTGACTGAACAGTTACGGTAAAAAAAAGCCGCAACGGGGAGTTTTTCCCGGTTGCGGCTACAGTTCAAAACGAATTACGCCTGCCTGGGTTAAGCTACATAAACCTGTAGCATCTGCTGACAGGCCGGATGCTGTAGGCGTTTGATCGCCTTTTTTTCTATCTGCCTTATCCGTTCCTTGGTCAGGTTGAAACGATCGCCAATTTCCCGCAGGGACATCTGAATCGAATCGCCTATTCCAAAACGACAGCGGATAACGGCGGCTTCTTTCTTGTCCAGTGTTCCTAAAACCGCTTCAATATCATCACGCATAAGGCTTTGCTCGGCAAATTCGTAGGGCGACTGGTATGTATCGTCTTCGATATGATCCGATATGATGCAGGAATCTTTTTCGGAATAAACCGGCGTATCGAGAGAGATCATCTCACGGCTTACATTCAACAGCCTGTTGACGAGGGATGCGCTCATATCGAGGGTGCGAGCTATCTCGTTTATTTCAGATTCACTGGATTCAACATTCTGTAGTTCATTTTTGGTGCGCTGTATGCGCAGCAATTCATCGGCGCGATTCATCGGTAAGCGTATCATTCGCGATTTTTCGGATATGGCCTTCAAAATAGCCTGACGTATCCACCAAACCGCATAAGAAATGAAATGATAACCTTTGTCGACATCAAAGCGGCTCACGGCGCTTATCAAGCCTATATTGCCTTCGCTTATAAGGTCGGTAAGGGGCAGCCCCTGTCCCTGGTACCGTTTTGCGACATTGACAACAAAGCGCAGATTCGACCTCACTAATTTATTCAGAGCGGCTTGATCGCCCGCCGCTGCTTTACGGGCCACGGTATCTTCTTCTTCCCTTGAAAGTAAGGGGATTCGACTAATATCTTTCAAATAAAGAGTCAACACATTTTCGTCCGACATCGCGGAACGTTTACCATTTACTGTACTACGTTTCCTTTTCATGGAAACCTCCTATAATATGTATCTATATTCAAGCAATAAGTATGCCAACCACGTAAATATTGAATTGTTTACTGTTTGTCTTGTTAAATTGTTATTATGCAAAGATTTATATGCTTTGCCCCCCGATTTTATTTTCGGTACATCCGTTTATACTATATATATTAAATCAATATCGTGTAAGATTGACACAGTGCGGTGTTTCAAAGTTATATGTGTGTCAATATGATACATTTATGCTAAACGAGGGGCGTACTGCATATAGCTTGGCGTTCATTTGACACCGGGAAGCTAATAGTTTTCACGGCGAACTTTCTATAGAAGGCTTTTTGCCATTGTTTTCAGTTCCATTTAGCCGACAAACAGACGCAGGTCTTTTACCTCAAGCAGGCGCGCCGCTTCCATAGCAAGTTCCGGGTAGTCTATGATTTCCACGGAAACGATGTGGCGGCTTGCTATCAGCGCCGCCGCGCCGCCCGCCGCGATAAGGTAGCGGCCCCCGTACTTCAGCGCCGCATCCGTCCAGAGGGACGAGCGGCGGCCCTTGCCCACGGTAACGAGCGAAGCGCCGCGGGACAGGAGTTCCTCCGCAAAGCTGTCCATCCGGGCAGAAGTCGTGGGACCTATGCTGCCTATCACGCAGCCGGGCGGCGTTTCCGCGGGGCCGGCGTAAAATACAGGGTATTTGAACAGGTATTCAGGCAGCGGCTCTCCTTTTTTGAGCAGTTTGCGCCATGCAAGGTGCGCCGCGTCCCGCGCCACAAGCAATTTTCCGCTTGCAAGCAGCGCGTCACCCGTCTTGAAGCCGGATAACTTTTCGCAGAGTTCCGCCATCGGCACATCAAAGTTGAC
>JAIRMP010000028.1 GCA_031258615.1 Spirochaetaceae bacterium
AATCCAGGCATTGCTCTTCCGTAGCAAAAACTTTCTCGAATTCCATGATATTCCGTGGATAATCTACCATGCACGAAAGCTAACATATATACCTTACCTGCCTCAAGTGAATACCTAGGATACAGATTTTTCGTCAAGGTTTCTTGCGATGATTGATCGGCAATTTTGCTTTTAACGCTATATATGGGTTTTTAGTGCAAATTCAATGCCTTTTTTCCACATTTAGCGCTAAAAGTAAAACTGGTGGGCGGAGGCCGGGCCGCTATGGGTTTTCTCCGCTTCGATTCTTAACCGCAAAGGTGAAGAAGGCGAAGAAGGAATGAGGAATGTGTGAAAGCGGTTTTACGAGTAGGTAGTAACGGGTAGGCAGAGAAGGGAATGGAGAATGAGAGCGGGCGAGGCGGCTTGTGAGCGCCCGCTGGGCGCGAAGCAATCCAGGCGAGCCGCCTCGGACAGAGGATTGCTTCGCTTCGCTCGCAATGACGGCTCCATTCGTTGTTGTTCACGAGATGGGGGGAGGGGGGGGCTTAGCGGAAGCCCAGTTCGTCAAGCGCTTTTTCCGCTTCGGCGATCTCGTCGTACTTCATCGCGTGATCCGAATAGATGATGGAATTCTCGTGGCCCTTGCCCAGCAGCAGCACGGTGTCGCCCGCCTTTGCCGAGGCAAAGGCGGCGCGTATCGCGGCGGGCCTGTCCGGTATCAGGAAAAGGTTCTGACCGCGTATAAAGCCTTGCCGGGGAAAACATTCGCCGGGCGGCAGGGAAAAGATACCCGCCGCTATTTCTTCCAGGATGGCGGCGGGCGCTTCGCCGCGCGGGTCCTCGTCGCAGAGGAATATCATGTCCGAATAGCGGGCCGCGACCGCCCCCTGTAACGCGCGTTTCCGCGTGTCCCGCTCGCCCGCCGAGCCGAACAGCGCGATGATGCGTCCGCCCTGCCTGTCCCGCCGCTCGCGGAGCGGCGGGAACACCGTTTCGAACGAAGACGGCGTATGGGCGTAATCAACCATGACCTCGAAGGGCTGCCACCCGCATACCGCCGTCATCCTGCCGCGTACCGGCTTCAACTCCGGCACGAGCGGGCATAGCTCGGCAAGCGGCTTTCCCAACAGGCGCGACACGCAGAGAAGGCTCGCAAGCACATTCCCCGCGTTAAATGCCCCCGGCAGCCTGTCCTCGATATGAAAGACGCCGCCGTCCCGCCCGCTTACATCGTATACGCTGCCGCCGGGCAGGGAATCCAGCGCGGTTACCGCCAAATCCGCCCCGGCTGAGCCTTTGACGCTGTGGCTGTACGTTTTGCGCCCTGTACAGCCTGAAAAGTACGCCGCGCTCGGGTCGTCAGCGTTTACAACGCCGAAGGGCTCTACCCCTCCGCTTTTCACATTCGCGTCCAGAGCGCGAAACAGGTTTGCTTTGTCGTTGCGGTACTGTTCCCAACTGCCGTGAAATTCAAGGTGTTCGTGGGTAACGTTGGTCATAACGCCTGCGTCAAACAGGACATCGCCCAGCCTGTTCGTGCGGGGCGAAAGCCCGTGCGAGCTTGCCTCCAGCACCGCGTACCGGCAGCCGTTTTCCAGCATACGGGCAAGCCGCCCGTGAACCAGCGGCGCTTCCGGCGTTGTCTGATGCTCCGTGTTCCAGCGTTCCGCCCCGTCCTCGCTGTACTGCACGGTGGAGATGAAGCCCGCCTTTTTGCCCATAAGCCGCAGCAACTGGAAGATCAGGTACACCGTGGTGCTCTTCCCTTCCGTCCCGGTAACGCCGATGACGGTCAAACGTTTTGACGGCGAGCGGTAAAAAGCGTCCGCCACGGCGGACATCGCAAAGCGGGAATCCCGCGCCCGCACATAGAAAACATCTTTGTTGTAAACGGGAATGTCGTTTTGGTGGACGATTACCGCCGCGCCGCTGGCTACAGCCTGATCAATAAAGCGATGCCCGTCCGCGTGCAGCCCCGCCAGCGCGAAGTAAACGCAGCCTTCCGTTACCTCCCGCGAATCGTAGCGCAGCCCGCTGACTGGAACGCCGCCACCCCCCGCCACGCCTGCCGCGTTTATCCGCGCCAGCAATTCATCCGTAAATAATTCCGCCGCCGTCATTTCATTCAATTGACCGCCGTGGGGTGTTTTTCTTCCGCTGATACAGCCTTAATACCCTGCCGCTTTCCGTGACTATGGGTCTGTCATCTAGCTCCAATCGCTTCTTTAAGTTTCTCATATCCCCTCTACTGCTTGTCGTAGGTCTCTACCTCGTCATGGACATATTCCAGCAGGACGCCGGCTTTCTTGAACATCGCTTCCGAGTCGGCGGCATCATGGTAGCGGCGCTGGCAGACCACCCGCACGATACCGGAGTTGATTATCAGCATGGCGCAGGTACGGCAGGGGGTCATGCGGCAGTAAAGGGTGCCCCCGTCTATGGCGACGCCGCGTTTTGCCGCCTGGCATATCGCGTTCTGCTCCGCGTGCACGGTGCGGACGCAGTGGGTGGTAGCAGAGCCGTCCTCGTGTACCATCTGTTTTAGCTGATGCCCCACATCGTCGCAGTGAGGCAATCCCGTGGGGGCGCCGACATAGCCGGTAACAAGGAGTTGGTTGTCGCGGGCTATCACCGCGCCGCTCCGCCCCCTGTCGCAGGTAGCTCGCCGCGCAATCGCGTCGCACACCTCCATAAAGTACTCATCCCAACTGGGACGCCTGTATTCGCCCATAGCCTCCCCCACAGTCTGTTTGGTCTGCCGCAAGACCCACGCTAAGTTATGATGTATTATCATTTGCAACCCCCAGTACTGTCAATTGAGACCGCAGGGCCGGCAGCAATTTTACTTTTTAATTTGGGCGCATCCCCGCCTGCGGCGGAGAGGTTCATTTACGAAAAATCCAATACAATATCGTCAAGAGTTTTTGTGTTTGGAAAGTCGAGTCCCTTCACCGGGTATTTTGCCGTTGATGGACGCACGTTACCGGGAAGCATATTTTTATGCATAAAGGTAATTTCAAGAAGCATAGGCAGCGTTGAATTGATGATATGACCGCAAGAATTATTCGCGTGTATATGCGCAACATAATAACTGTTCAACAATAATTCCGTTATATCTTCAAACTTCTCAGGAGAATTTAATCCATGAAATTCTATTGCCAGCCCGTTAATTTTGTCAAAATACGGCGCAAGGTGCGGCAGTGCTTTATATTCATCCCCTTCAATATCCATCTTTATAAAAACCGACAGTTTTCCGGCGCCGGGCAATCCCTTAAATATTTTGTCAAAAGAGATATATTCACCACTATCCGAATCACCCAAATATTTCGGTATAAAATGCCTGTCGTATTTTTTCTGAAAATAACCGTACAACAGGTTTAACTCCTGCCTTATACCGGATATTTTTTTCCAATACTCTTTGACCCTTGAACGCCGCAATACAAAAAAACTGCCTATCATACATCCCAAATTGTCCCTGATTTCAGGCCGTTTACACTCTTTTGAAACAGAATAGTCGTATGCATATATTTTTATACGCTTTCTTTTTTCAAAATCAGCTTCAAAAGACCAATCGGTACTGATGCCGAAACTCAGCAAAATATCGGTTTTTTCTATTTGCCTTTTTGAAATGACATAGCCGCCGTCACAATCCCTCCCCAGACGGATCAGATCGTCTACTTCTACCGGGCGATACCGACCCAAACTATACACAGCCGCCCCCTAACCGTGAATTTACAGTACCGGGACAACCCTCCGGATCTCCGTGTTCTAAAGCATTACCTGGGGGGGGGGGGGGGGGGACGTTACATTTAGCGCTGTGATACATGAAAAGCGGCAGTTTATTCTGACTTGGGGTTTAATACCCCGCCGCTTGCGGCGTGGAGGCTCATTTAATGTTACGGCATCACATACATTTGTACCGCCCGCCGCAAAATTCTTGGTATAATCGTACATAGATTCAGTAAGACTATCGGCTTAAGCAGCTTATATCTTTAACCATTTTTGAAGGGTTGGCGTACTCCCGCCGATAACATCAGGGCCATGACCCGGGCTGACCGTCAAAATGCCGGCTATTGACAAAAAAAGTTTCAACCGATACCCTATAATTCACGTTATACTTATAGGTAATAGGCGCCCGGCGTTGGTATGTTGTGCTAAAACCGGGTTCAGCATGGGCGGCGCCGTCCAAAACAGGAGTATTAACAAAGAGCGATGAACAAAATAGAGGTGGAAAACTTGACCGTGCGGTACAAAGACGGCGGGCGGGCGTTTACCGCGCTGGAAAACGTTTCGTTCGCCGTGGAGGAAGGCCAGTTTGTCGGCGTGATAGGCTCGTCCGGCTGCGGCAAAAGCACGCTCCTCAGCGTGCTTGGGGGCTTGCGCCCTCCCTCCTCCGGGAGGGCCGCGGTAAACGGCGACCCTATCTCCGGGCCTGGCCCGGGGTGGAGCATGGTGTTCCAGCACTACTCCCTTTTCCCGTGGATGACCGTCCTCGATAACGTTACCTACGGGATAAGGCAGGTAAAAAAGGGTCTTGCCAGAGGGGAAATGGTGAGGCTGGCGGAGAGCTTTCTTGAAAAGGTCGGCCTGGACGGGTTTAAGCGCAAATTCCCTGAACAGTTGTCCGGCGGGATGAGGCAGCGGGCCGCGATAGCGCGATCGCTGGCGATGGATACAGAGATACTGCTGATGGACGAGCCGTTCGGCGCGGTGGACGCGAAGAACAGAACCTATTTGCAGGAGCTTCTGCTGAAACTCTGGGAGGGGGCGGGTCCTGACGAACTGGTTGTTCCGTTGGATTATCCGGTTGCGCGGGGAAAACGCAAGACGATAATTTTCGTAACGCACGACATAGACGAGGCCATACTGATGTCGGACAGGATAATCATGCTTACCGGCAGTCCGGGAAAGGTTTACAAGGACATCCATGTTCCGTTTGCGCGGCCAAGAAAGCGCGCCGTTCTGATACAAACGCCGGAGTATACGCGCCTGCGGAACGAGCTCTTCGCGCTGTTCTTTAACGATTTCGGGAGCGATATATGAGCCGCTCTGTTACAGCCGGGGACAGGTTTTTCAAGGCGGCGCACGTGTTGTTCATCGTAACGCTGCTGGTAGAGGCGCTGCCTGACAGGGCCGCCAACCCAAGCCCGCTGTACGCCGTGGCCTTTATCCTCGCGCTGGAGGCGTTGCTGCTCGTCTCCTCCACCCTGCTGAAAAACCTCCGGTCAATAAACCTGCTCGCCGACATCATCGCGTTTGTTTACCTCTTCATGCTGCTATGGACTCTGTTCACCGCCAAACTATCCCTACTGAAGGCGTCGTTCTTTCCGCCGCCCGGCACGGTCGCCGCCCAGATGATCTCGGACGGCGCGGTTATCCTTGAAAACATAAAAACATCGCTCGGCATAGTCGCGCAGGGGTACGCGCTCGCTCTGGTAACGGCGATCCCGCTCGGCCTGTTTCTGGGCTGGAACATACGCTCCGGCAGCGCGGCAATCTACATCTCAAAGTTTGTCGGCTCTATACCGCCCGTGGTCTACATCCCCTACGGCATCGCGCTGCTGCCGACCTTCCGCTCCGTGTCGGTCATGGTGATATTCCTGGCGTCGTTCTGGCCGATCCTGGCCGGAACGATGAGCGGCGTCCTTAACGTAGAGAAGGAGATTATCGACTCGGCAAGATCGCTCTGCGTAGGCGGCGTGTCCATGCTGGCGGAGATTGTCTTCCCGGCTGCCCTGCCTCAAGTTTTTACCGGCTGCAACCAGGGCTTGAGCGTCTCGTTCATCCTGCTGACGTCGGCGGAAATGATAGGCGGACGGAGCGGGCTGGGGTACTACGTGAAGAATTTCTCAGACTTTGGCGACTACAAACGCATAGTCGCCGGCGTGATCGTGATAGGTGTTGTCATTACCGTGATCACGTTCTTTTTTAACAAGCTGCAAAGCTACCTTATGCGCTGGCGCAGCCGGAGGGACAGTGAATAGGTGGCAAGCGCTTCGCGCTTGCCATAGGAGTTTGCGCTCGCAAGCCGCAAGGCGGGTTTGCCGCCGGCAGGGGTAGTTGGGGTTAAATGTGAATAGTGTTAAAAAAATTATAGTGTGGAGGATAAAAAAATTATGGAAGAAGAATTATTGAAAAAACTTTCAGATTCGGTTGTGAACATGGATGAGGAAGGGGCCGTTAAGTATTCGCGGCAGGCGGTGGAGGAAAAGCTGGACAGCTATACCGCGATCGACAAAGGGCTGGCCAGCGGGATGGAACGGGCCGGGCAGCTCTTTGATGAGGAGGAGTACTTCGTGCCGGAGCTCATCATCTGCTCGGACGCGATGAACGCCGGCATCGACGTGCTGAAGCCGCACCTCAGGCAGGATGGCGCGAAGAAGAAGGCGCGGGGCGTGATCGGCGTCGTTGAGGGCGATACGCACGATATTGGCAAGAACCTTGTCAAGATCATGCTGGAGTCCTCCGGCTTCGACATTGTAGACCTGGGGAGGGACGTGCCGCCCGCCGACTTTGTCGACAAGGCGGTGGAGACGGACGCCCAGCTCATCCTGCTTTCTACCTTGATGACGACGACGATGGACAACATGGCCGAGGTGGTGCGTATCCTGCAAAGTAACGGGACGCGGGAGCGCTTCAAGGTGGTGGTGGGCGGCGGGCCTATCAACAAGGCTTTCGCGGACCGCATAGGCGCGGACGGCTACGCGAAGAACGCTAACGAAGCGGTGAGGGTGTGCCGGGAACTTGTCGCGGTGGGGGCGTGATGGCGCGCTCGAGAGCGGACGTGTTTTCTCAGGCGGAGCGTCTGGAGCGGACGCTGCGCAGGGAAGGGACGGACAGGCCGCCTGTAATCTGCCCGGGCGGCATGATGAACGCCGCGATCATCGAGGTGATGGAGAAGGGCGGCCATACGCTGCCGGAGGCCCACCACTCAGGCGGCCTGATGGCGGCCCTGGCGGAGGATGTCGCGCTGTACACAGGCTTTGAGAATTTCGGCCTCCCGTTCTGCATGACGGTGGAGCCTGAGGCCCTCGGCGCCCCTGTCGATTACGGCTCACTAACGTGTGAGCCAAAGATAGAGCGCGAGAACTTCGCGCGGGCCGGGGAAGCGCTCTTCCTGGAGAAGGGCGCGATAGCGCGGAGCGGGCGGGGCGGGGAGGCGCTTGCCGCGATAAGTATCCTCGCCAGGAAACACCCGGACATCCCTGTAATCGGGAGCATTACAGGGCCGGTCAGCACCGCCGCCAGTCTCGTTCAGCAGGCGGCGTTCTTCGGCGACCTTTACCGCGACAGGGAGGCTTCCCACAGGCTCCTCTCTTACGTGACGGATCAGTTGGTTGACTGGGCGCTCCTGTTGGCGGAAAGCGGCGCGTCCGTCATCTCTATAGCGGACCCCACCGCCACGGGGGAGATACTGGGGCCCCGCCTGTTCCAGGAGTACGCGCTCGCTTACATAAACATGATAGTGGACGCGGTTCATGGCGCGGGGAAGCCGGTGATCGTCCACATCTGCGGCGATGTTAAGCCGGTAAAGAAGCACTTGTTCAATTTGCGGGGGGATGCCCTGAGTGTTGACGCTATGGTCAATTTAGCGGATATTAAGAATGAAAACGGAGATGTTACGACTATGGGAAACTTGAGCACCTACCTTCTTGAATCGGGCAGCCCCGAAAAGATAAGCAGAGCCGCTCGTACGCTGCTTGAAAGAAAGATCGACATCATAGCCCCGGCCTGCGGGCTGTCAACATCAAGCCCGCTGGAGAACATACAGTCGTTTACCGCCGCCGTTAAGGATGCGCGGCTTGGCTGACGTTGTCTTTGTCAGCCAGGCCGGAGGCAGGGAGCGCCGCGTCTCCGTCCACGCGGAGGAGGGGGCGAGCGTACTTGAGGCGGCGCGGCTAGCCGGGGTGGACATCGAGACGCCGTGCGGCGGCGAAGGGAACTGCGGGAAGTGCGGCGTAACCATCGCCGCGTCGGGCGAGACCGTCCTTGCCTGCCGCGCTAAGGCGCGGGACGGGGATGTTTACCTCGTACCGGACTACGAGGCCGGGAACAAAAGCCTCCGCATCCTGTCCGAGCGCCTGTCGTTCCGGCGCGAAATAGCGCCGTTTGTCACGAAGGAGTACAGGGACGGGAAGACCTTCGTCTACGGCGGCGGGCGGCTTCTCGGCAGCGAGGAGGGGGACAGTACGGACGCCCTGTACGGCCTGGCGGTGGACATAGGCACGACGACGATGGTCGCCGAGCTTATCGACATACGGAAGGCCGAAACGCTCGCCGCGGAATCGGCGCTGAACCCCCAAGCCAGGTACGCGCAGGACGTGATAGGGCGCATCCACTTTGCCGGGAAGGAGAACGGCCTCGTCACGCTCTATGGGGACTTTGTCGGTGCCCTAAACGGGCTGATAACGGCGCTGACAAGGAAGGCCGGCATAGAGAGCAGGCACATCTACGAGGCGGTCTATTCCGGCAACACGACGATGCTCCATCTGGCCTGCAATATCGACCCGTCAAGCATGGGCCCCTACCCGTACACGCCCCAGATAACGGGCGGCCTCCATGTAACGGACGAAGCGGTCAACATCTCCCCGTTCGCGCCAATCTACCTGCCGCCTGTGATCTCCGCCTGGGTCGGCGCGGACATAACGTCCGGCATACTCGCTACGGAACTGGAGCGTAAAAGCGGCGTGACGCTTTTTGTCGATATAGGCACAAACGGCGAGATGGTGCTGGCAAAGGACGGGAGGCTTGCCGCCACCTCCACCGCGGCTGGCCCCGCGTTTGAGGGGATGAACATTGCCTGCGGTATGCGGGCCTCCTCCGGCGCGGTAGAGGCGTTCAGCATAGGGGAGGACGGCGAGGTCTCGTTCAGGCTGATAGGGGAGGACGGCTCAACGCTTTGCGTTGAGCTCGGAGTTTCGGGGCCGACGCAAAGCGCCGCCTTATCCCGAAACTCGAGGTGTTTGGCGCCGGCTGGCCTGGCTTCCGGCATCTGCGGGAGCGGCCTCATCGACATAGCGGGCGAGCTGGTGAGAACGGGCGTGATCAACAGGCGCGGGCGCCTTGCCGCCCCGAAAGACGGCGCGGGAGCGGAGAAGCTGGCGGCGCGGGTGAGGCTGGAGGACGAGAAGCCGGCGTTTTTTATCACGGACAAGGTGTATATAGGGCAGAAGGATGTCCGGCAGATTCAGCTTGCCAAGAGCGCGATAAGGTGCGGCATAGAACTTTTGCTTGCCCGCTTCGGAAACAACGCAGCCGATGT